>JBCBDF010000239.1:0-3980 GCA_038529875.1 Pseudomonadota bacterium
AAGGCGAAGATGGCTACAAATCGGCCAAGAGTTTCATGAAGATGCTGATGCCCAGCCATCTTCGCCTTCGACGATCACTTCCTCGATTTCGCGATTGTAGATGTCGCGGATCGCGCGTTTGATCAGGTCGCTGTCGGAATGAACAAGCGAGGGCGCGGTGGAGGAAAGCGTCTTTTGTCGAATCTCGTCCCACAACCGGGCGAGATAATCGAAGTCACGCTTGATCTCGGTCTTGGTCCGACTGATCCCTGCGGTGCGCACGATCAGGCCCATTGTCTTGGGCAGCGAGAGGTCCGATACAACCTGCTTCAAGCGCTTGCGATCAGAAGAGGAATTGATCTTACGGCTGATCCCACCGCCATGTGAGCTGTTCGGCATCAGCACGGTGTAACGACCGGCAAGGCTGAGATAGGAGGTGAGCGCAGCGCCCTTGTTCCCGCGCTCTTCTTTTACAACCTGAACCAGGATTACCTGGCGACGTTGGATAACGTCCTGAATTTTGTAGCGACGACGCAATGCCATACGCTTGGCGCGAACTTCGTCCACTTCCTTGGCGCGGCTACGGCCTTTCTTGCCGTTCTTGTCGCCTTTGCCACCCTGACGGCGGCGTCCACGCCCACGGCCGCGTCCGCGACCTCGCTTGGGCTTTTCATCATCGGAGGATTCTTCGTCCGAATCTTCGCTGTCGTCGTCGTCATCCGAAGCGTCTTCATCATCGCTATCATCGCCATCGACATTGCCTTCTTCGATGGTGGCGACCTTGTCCTTCTCGGACGTGTCGATTTCTTCCAGACCGTCTTCGGCGAGGTCTTCTGCAAGAGCTTCTGCGGATTCGTCCTCGGCGTCGTATTCGTCGCCAGGGGTAATCCCTTCCTCTTCCTCCTCAGCGCGCAGGCGCGCCTCTTCTTCGGCGGCCTCTGCTTCTTCGGCGAGCAAACGCTCGCGATCATCCTGGGGGATCTGGTAATAGTCGGGATGAATTTCGCTGAAGGCTAGGAAACCGTGGCGATTGCCGCCAAAGTCGACAAATGCCGCCTGAAGCGATGGCTCTACCCGGGTAACTTTGGCTAAATAAATGTTGCCTTTGATCTGCTTGTGTTCGGCAGACTCAAAATCGAATTCCTCAATCCGGTTGCCTTTTAGTACCGCCACCCGGGTCTCTTCCGAGTGGCGCGCATCGATTAGCATGCGCGTTGCCATTATGTTGTCTCCAAGCGCCTATGGCGGCCCGCTGGCCGCTGCTGAGGCGCGTATTATGTGATGAAACGGCCCGCCAATCGCCCATTGGGGCGGTGGCAATGCCGGTCGATTTATTATCGGACACCCGCACATCAATTGCGCGGGATGGGATGAACGTGTCTGCTGCGAGAAGCCTGCGGATTTTGGCCGCGCTTCGGCTCGCAATTACAGCCGCCAGCGCCTGGCGCTGCGACTGTAATTGCGAGGAGAAGGGACTCGTCACTGCATCAACCTGTAAACTGGCCGTGGCAAAGAAATTCGCCGCGGCGCAAAATGAAAAACCACTGAGTCGCACGGGTAATCCGGGCAATACAATCGGTTTTTCGACGAAATCGTGCTAGCACCGTGGGTTAGATGCCGCAACCATATTGCGTTCTTACACAGCATCATTCTAACCCGTCTCCGACATGTCGCTCCGTACGTTCCTCCTGCTGGTCCTCATTTTTCCAGCGTTGCTCATCGGCGCAGCTATCGCTGCGGACGTGACAATCCCGATCCCGGAATGGGGCCGCGATTATGTCCAGCGTGTGAGCTTGCAGGGCGAGGTTGCACCTGCCGGTCTGCCTGAGGTGCTCGGGCCAGATGATGTTACGCGCCCGCTAGTGGTTATAGATGCCGGGCATGGCGGCCGCGACCCCGGCGCGGTTGGCCAGACGCCGGATGGCGAAACGGTGCGGGAAAAAGAGGTGACGCTGGCGATTGCGCTGGCGCTGCGCGACGAATTGCTTGCAGCTGGCGGGATACGGGTCGCACTGACTCGGTCAGGCGATTACATCCTGCCGCTGGGTGACCGGCCTGAAATTGCGCGGCAGCTTGGCGCCGACCTGTTTATTTCGATCCACGCGGATTCAGCTGGCGGTACTACCGATGTGTCGGGGGCGAGCATTTACACCCTCTCTTCCGAAGCATCGAGCGAGGCGGCGGCGCTCTTTGCGGCTCGTGAGAACGATGCCGATCGTGTGAACGGTATCGAGATTGAGGGACAGAGCGAGCAGGTGAGCGCCATCCTGGTGGAATTGTCTCAACAGGCCACGCAGGAAGAATCGGCCGAGCTGTCATCCTTGATTATTCGGGAAGGCGACGGCGAAATAGCTTTCGTGAATCAACCGCGCCGTTCTGGCGCACTCGTCGTTTTGCGTGCGCCAGACTTGCCGTCCGTGCTGTTCGAGAGTGGCTTTGTCACCAATCAAGCTGACCGGGCACGCCTTAGCACAGCCGAGGGGCGCGCCACATATGCACGGGTGCTGGCCCGCGCGATCGAAGTGTATTTCGCGCGCCGAGCCGACAGATAACACGGATAGGTAGGCTACCGCTGATACAATCGCGTGGCCGCGCGCAATTCATCGGAAAATCAGGTCGAAGCAGCTAGCGCGTACAAAATCACCCGTGCTAGGGGTTCACTTGACTATGACTGATACCGCTCCGCAATCCACACTCGACTATTTCCGCTATCGGCTTGGCCGCGATCTTGGCGCGGCGAGCGCCTGGTTCAAAGCGAAATGGAAATCGAGCCTGCTGTTTAAGCTCGGTGCCTTCGCGGTGATTGTTGGCTTGCTGATCTGGGTTGCGGCCTGGGCGTTCCTCGCCCGCGACCTCCCCGATGCTGAGGGGCTGCTCGATTACGAAACGCCGCTACCAACCGTGGTGCGCGGGATCGACGGCGAGATCGTCCATTCCTATGCCCGTGAACGGCGGGTGCAGCTGCAATACCCTGACTTTCCTGAAACCCTGGTCGAGGCTTACTTATCGGCTGAGGACAAGACGTTCTTCTCGCATGGCGGGGTCGATCTGACCGGCACGGCCAATGCGGTGTTCGATTACGTTAGCAAATTTGGATCGGGTGAGCGTGCGGTCGGCGGCTCGACCATCACCCAGCAAGTGGCAAAGAACCTGCTGCTTGGCGATGAGTATTCGGTCACTCGCAAACTCAAGGAAATGATCCTTGCGAGCCGGATCGAGGGAGTGATGAGCAAGGAGGAAATCCTTGAGCTCTACCTTAATGAGATTCCGCTCGGTCGCCGTAGCTTCGGTGTTCAGGCTGCGAGCCGCGCCTATTTCGACCGCGACGTAACCGATCTTGAGCTGCACCAGATGGCTTTCCTGGCGATCCTGCCAAAGGCGCCGGAGCGCTATGGCCGATCCGCCAACGAAGAGGCGGCATTGGACCGCCGCAATTTCGTGCTCGGCCAGATGGAAGACAACGGTTTCATCACCGCCGACGAGGAGACAGCCGCCAAGTCCAAGCCGCTGGGATTGGTCAGACAGCGTAGCCAGCGGTCGGTCGATGCCGGCTATTTCCTCGAGGAAGTGCGCCGCCAACTCATCTCGGATTTCGGTGAAAGCGCCGAGGATGGCGAGAACAGCGTCTATGCGGGCGGATTGTGGGTGCGCACATCGCTCGATCCGACAATGCAGGAGGCAGCGCGCACCGCTCTGCGTCAGGGATTGGTCCGTTATCACGGCCGCCGCGGCTGGTCTGGCCCTATTGCGACCATCGATTTTGACGATGGGGATTGGTCGAGCCAGCTGCGCAGCTCCAATCTTGGCGTCAATTACGAAGATTGGCGCGTTGGGGTCGTGCTCCAACGGTCAGGTTCATCTGCGACAATCGGTTTTTCCGACGGCGAGGAAAAGCCGCTAACCGGCTTGCCCAACGCGCTAAAAGCGGGCGATGTGATCGCGGCTCAGCCACGCGGCAATGGTTACCGCGTCCGCACCATTCCGGAGGCACAGGGCGGGCT
>JBCBDF010000240.1:0-3975 GCA_038529875.1 Pseudomonadota bacterium
GTGGATTAAGCGCGTTGGTGCTCTTGTGGACGCAATGAGAATCGTTACCTTGGGAAACCTATGAAAGAGCTGTTTCAACACGCTGCCGTCACCGAAGGGGTAACCGTTCGCGTCGCTGTCAACTTCCTGCCTGAGCAATCTCAGCCAGAGGCGGGCAAGTGGTTCTGGGTCTATCATATCCGCATTGAGAACGGCAGCCACGAACCCTTGCAGCTGCGCACGCGCCATTGGCGCATCACCGACGCGCGCGGCATGGTGAACCATGTCGATGGTGAGGGTGTTGTCGGGGAGCAGCCAGAGCTCGCTCCGGGTGAGAGCCATGATTACGTGTCCGGCTGTCCGTTGACGACGCCGCATGGCTCGATGGAGGGGTTCTACACCTTCCTGCGCGGGGACGGTTCGCCGATCGAAGTGCGCATTCCGTTCTTCCCGCTGGCGGCTCCGGAAACGGCAGAGCGTTCCTGATCGGGCGAGTGCTCGCTTGCAGAGGCGATATACGCGGCCTAAATGAGCGCGCGTGAAACGGACCCATCTCCCCCTGAATGCGCTGCGTGTCTATGATGCGGCGGCGCGGCATCTCTCCTTCACCCGGGCGGCTGACGAGCTGGCGGTGACGCCCGCCGCGGTGGGGCAACAGATCCGCGCTTTGGAGGATCACCTCGGCGTGGTGCTGTTTCGCCGCACGAGCAAGGGGTTGGAGCTGACGCCGGAAGGCGAGGCTGGGCTGGACCCGCTGCGCGAGGGGTTCCTGCAATTCGAACAGAGCGTGCAGTCGATGCAGGCGGGCCAAGCGTCTGACCGGTATACGATTGCCGCCCCGCGCGAGTTCTACGCGCAGTGGCTGGCGCCGAGATTGGCGGAATTTCAGGCCGGGACGGAGGGGGTGCAGTACATCCTCGTCGCCGATGAAAACGCCGACTTTACCGAGGCGAACCTCGATCTCGCGATACGGCTGGTTGATGGGCCAGGCGATCTGGAAGGGGTGCAACTTGCGCCCGCAGAGCGAGTGACGGTGGCGGCTCCCGGTTCGCGTGATGCGTGGATCGATTGGCCCGGTGCTGCTCTGCCTGAGGGTGTGAGCCCTTGCATCAAGGCGGGCAATCCGGGGCAGGCGCTGAGTTCGGCGCTGGCCGGGATGGGACGCACTGTTTTGCCGCATCCGCTGGTGGCCGAAGCGCTGGAGAATGGAAAGCTAGAGGCGCTGGATGGGCCGGCCGAGAGCCAGCGCTCCTATTGGCTCGTCGCGCCGCTGCCGCAATGGCGACAGAAGAAGGTGAAGGCGTTAGTGGAGTTTTTGGTTGGCTGAGTTTGTTTGGCTTCAAGCGCCAGCGCTCACATCCGTTCGCTTGGCTATCCTCGCTCACGCGATCAGAGATCGCATCGCTGCGGGCGCGCGGTCGCGCTTGCGACGCCTATGGCGTCGAACTATTCCAAGCCACTGGCTTGGTCGCGGAGCTCGGTCGGCGTTTAGCCGACCGCAAGGCCAAGTGGCCGTCCGCAGGCCCAATAGGGCCAAGGAGTTCGGGCGCCCGGATGGGCGTGCGGACAACAAATGACTCCAACACTCAAAACTCCTCGCTTCACGCTCCGTCCGCTTAAACCTACGGACTGTGCCGCGCTGTTCCCGACCTTCGCGGACAAGCAGCAGAATCTGTATATGTCGCGCGCGGAATTCACCTCTGAAGAAGAGCTATGGGGTTGGCTCGCTGACCCGGATTGGAACGGGCGCACTTGGATCGCGGAAGACGCGAACGGCGAAGTGGCTGGGCGCTTCGTCTCCGTCCCCGCGCATGAGGATGGCGTCGAAGAAATCGGCTATGTCACCGTCATGCACCGTCAGGGCGAAGGTGTAGCGCGCGAATGCATGCGCGCGCTGGTCGAACATCTGTTCGCGGTGGAGGGAATGCGCAAATTCACCGCGGAAGTCGACGTAGAGAACATAGCGTCAATCAAGCTGCTCGAGCGGCTTGGTTTCACCCGTGAGGCGCATCTGCGCGAGCATGAGACTACGCATATCGGCCTGCGCGATGTGCTGCTGTATGGAAGATTGGCGCGAGATATTTGTTAGCGCCTCAGGCGCCAGCGCTCGCATCCGCTCGCTTGGCTTTCCTCCGGGGACCCGACCCCTGCGGGGCCACCCCTACGGACGGGCGGTCGCCCTTGCGGCGCTTCGCGCCGAACCATTCCCGGCTACTTCCCACAGCACGACTTTACGCGACATCGATCCGCAGCTTGAGCACGCCATCGTCGCGGCTGTCGAACAGGCGATAGGCCTCCGCACCCTCACTCAAATCGAACTGGTGGCTGAACAGGTCCGCAGCTTTCATCCGCCCCGATTGCACCAGCGGAACCAGATGCGGCCACATATTGGTGACGTCGCAGATCCCGCCGCGTACGGTGATATTCTTGAACATGATAAGCGGCAGGGGCAGCGCATCGTCGGGCTCTGGAATGCCGATAAAGCTGGCGGTTCCGCGCCGCGCCGTGAGTGGCAGGACAGCGTTGATTGCGCCCCTCGCGCCGCTCGCTTCAAACACGGACTGCGCGCCTTCGCCGCGGGTCGCCTCCATCGCCTGCATATACAGGTCTGGCCCGGGGGCAAACGCAATGGCGCCAAGCTTCTCTGCCATTGCCCTGCGAGAGGCAACGGGGTCAATCGCTATCACCTGGCTGGCACCGAGTAGGAAAGCGAGCTCCACCCCGATCAGACCTATCGGGCCGAGGCCGACCACCGCCACGCTGCCCCCCGGTTGCGGATCGGCGCGGGTCAGCCCGAAATAGGCGGTGGCCATGCCGTCAGTCAGCAGCAAAGCCTGCTCGGTCGTCAACCCATCGGTTGAGAAGAGCGTAGCATCGGCATTGGGCACGTTGACGAATTCGGCCTGGCCGCCTTGCAACTTTGGGCCGATGCCAAAAGCCGTCGCCTCGCGGCATGTCAGCGCATTACCGGTAAGGCATTCGGGGCAGGTGCCGCAGCCCGTTCCGCCAGCGGCCAGCACCTTGTCGCCGACCTTGAACCCGTGGACTTCGCTGCCTGCCTCCACCACTTCGCCAATGAATTCGTGGCCGGTGCAAAATTTCGGAGAATCAGCGCCATATTCGGTGTTTCCGATATGCGCGCCGTGATACATATGCAGATCGCTGCCGCAGATCGAGCAGCTTTCCACCTTCAGTATGGCGCTGTTGGCGCTGCGCAATTCAGGGTCCGCATAGCTTTCATAGCGGATGTCTTGCGGCCCGTTGAAAACCAGCGCTTTCATTGACTTGTCCTTTGAACAGTTTCGTTGCCGCCACTCATTGCTGGATACGCTAAACGCTGCAACCGCAAACTCGGCGCTGAGCGCCGCAAAGCCGAATGGCCGCCCGCAACGATGCGATCTTTGATCGCGTGAGCGAGGATAGCCAAGCCGCCGGATGGCGGCGCTGGCGCTTGAAGCGGAAATACACGCCGATTTCGCTTGTAATTACGCGCCAGCTTTGGGAGTTCACCTGCCAACGTACATGCTTTCGATGCCTTCCTATCACGCAATGGCCGCAATGGCGGTCACGATTGCAATGTTCGTCGCCTTTGCGCGCGGGCGATTGTCGGTTGAGATTATCTCATTGCTCACCATCGCAGTGATCGCGGTTGGCCTCTATTTCTTCCCGCTGCCGGATACCAAACCGACCGATGGCCTTGCGCTCGCATTTGGCGGATTTGGCCATTACGCATTGATCACGATTTGCGCGCTGATGATCATGGGGCGGGGCCTGGTCGTCACCGGAGCGCTGGAGCCGGCGGCACGCCTGCTGGAGACTGTGTTCAAGATCAACCTCCAGCTGGGTCTGTTGATCTCGCTGTTGATAGCGTTTTTCCTGTCGATGGCGGTGAACGATACGCCGGTATTGGTCCTGCTGCTGCCGATATTCGTCGCACTTGCGGCGCGCGGCGGATTGCCATCTTCCAAGACGCTGATTCCGCTGAATGCGGCGGTC
>JBCBDF010000241.1:0-3968 GCA_038529875.1 Pseudomonadota bacterium
CGCTCCCCCAGTGGAATGAGGTGGTAATCATGCACCCAAACGAGGTCATCTTCCCCGATCAGGGGCAGCACACTCTCAGCAAAACGGTCATTGACACGCTCGTAGCCTTTACCGGTCTTGCTCTCATATTCAGTGAGGTCGATGCGATAATGGAACAGCGGCCACAGCGTCGAATTGGCGTAGCCGTTATAGTATTCATCCACGTCGCGCTTCGACAGGTCGATGGTCGCGGTCGTCACCCCATCGCCGCGCTGAATGTTCATATTACCGGTGCGGTCTTCGCTTTCCTGACCCGACCAGCCAAACCACAGCCCGCCATTCTTCTTCAGCGCGGCGTTAAGCGCACCCGCAAGCCCTCCCTGCGCGCCAGCGGCCCCGCGCGCCTTGGGCACGGCGACCCGGTTCGAGATGACAACCAATCTGTTGTTTGGGCGGCTTATCGCACTTCACTCCACGGCTTGGACAGCAATCCGGCACAATTGATCACACCTACCAGCGAGTAGGTCTGCGGGAAGTTCCCCCACAGCTCGCCCGTTTCGTAATCAAGGTCTTCCGATAGCAGCCCGCTTTGCGTGGTGTGACTGAGCATGGTGGTGAACAGCGTTCGCGCTTCCTCGTCGCGTCCGGCCAGGTGCAGCGCCTCGATCAACCAGAAAGTGCAAACGTTGAACGCTGTCTCAGGCGCGCCGAAATCGTCCTCGGCGGCATAGCGCAGCATGTGATCGCCGCGGCGCAGATCGCGCTCAACCGCCGCGAATGTCGATTTGAAGCGTTCATTGTCGGGCGAGAGGAAGCGTAGCTCGACCATCTGAAGCAGGCTGGCATCGAGGTAATCGCTCTCGAAGCTCGCGCCGTAATGACCGCCTTCCTCTCCATTCTCGACCCATGCCTCGGCCTCGATCTTGGCGCGAACTGCATCGGCACGTTCTTTCCAAAGCTTGCAGCGATCAGGCTTGCCGACGCGCTCAGCAACATTGGCGAGCCGGTCGCAGGCCGCCCAGCACATGACGGCAGAATATGTATGCACTTCCTGCCGTGTGCGGAATTCCCACAATCCGGCATCCGGCTGGTCGTGCATCTTCCAAGCCATCTCGCCGACTTCTTCGAGGGCCTCAAAATCGCGCTCATCCGCCATGCGCAGCAGCCGGGTATCGAAAAACGCCTGCACGGTCGGCAGCACGATCTGGCCATAACAATCGTGCTGAATCTGTTTGTAGGCGGCATTGCCGCGCCGCACCGGACCCATGCCGCGATAACCGGCGAGATAGCTCGCGGTGGTTTCGCTGAGTTCACTCTCGCCCATCACCGAATAGAGCGGCTGGATCTGCCCACCCTTCGCGCCGTCGACGATGTTGCGCAGATAGGCGAGATATTTCTCCATCACATCAAGCGCGCCCAGGCGGTTGAGCGCCTGCACGGTGTAATAGGAATCACGAATCCAGCAGTAGCGATAGTCCCAATTGCGCTCGGTATCGGCGGCCTCGGGGATCGAAGTGGTGAGCGCCGCGACGATGGCGCCGGTCTCCTCATGCTGGCACAATTTCAGCGTAATCGCGCAGCGAATGACTTCTTCCTGCCATTCGAGCGGAATCGCCAGCATCCGCACCCAATTCTGCCAGTATTTGCGCGTCTTCTGCTCCATCGAGCGGACGGTTTCGCGCAAGTTTCCGACAAAGGGCTCATCCGGGCCAAGGAAGAAATGCGTGTCGCTTTCCACCCGAAAGCTCCGCCCTTCCTGAATATAGCCCACCGCCGCATCGGTGGAGAGCCGCAGCGACTGCTCGCCCGCTAAATAGCGGATATGATTGGTGCCATGTGTGGTCTCGGCCAGTTCAGCGCCATAATTCTTCGTCGGGTTCAGCACGACCTTGATGCGCGGCTTACCGGAGAGAGGTCGCACAATACGAACATATGCGACCGGGCGATACATCCGCCCCGACCGCTCAAACCGGGGGCAGAAATCCAGGATCTGCACCGCGCTGCCATCATCCGCGCTGAGCGTTGTGAGCAGGTGCGGCGTGTTCCGAATATACTCCTGGGTGGAGCTGACCTGCCCCTCCAGCTCGAAGCGCCAGATACCCGCCTCGCGCTGGTCTGCGTTAAGCAGCGAGGAAAACACCGGATCGCCATCCACGCGCGGGACACAGCCCCACACCAAAGCGCCGCTGCGATCGACAAGGCCCGAAACCTGGCAATTGCCAATCGGCCATAATTCGAGATTGGGTACAGACCCTTGAGGCTCAATCATAATTCGAGCCACTCATGCACAGATGCGACGTGAGGCAAAGCGAATTGTGCTTTCGTCTCACAATCATTGTGCACGCGGTCGCCCACCAGGATGCCTGCCCCGCCCAATAGCGCGCAGGCTTCGAATCCCGCTTCGTCGGTCAGGTCATCGCCAATGAAATAGGGTCGCGATCCGGCAAAGGGGGCCTCTCGCATAAATGCATAGACCGCCTCGCCCTTGCTCGCTTCATGCGCGACCAGTTCCACGACGCATTTGCCGCTCTGCGCGCGCCAGCCGTGCTGGGCAGCGAGTGCTTCGGCAAAGGCATGCACCGCCTCGCCCTTATCGGGATTGCTGCGATAGTGCAGCGCGCCGCCATGGGGTTTTTGCTCAAAGCTGAGGTCGTGCATCTCAGCGAAATTTTTGAGTTCACGTTCAATTTCATCGGGGAGTCCGGCAGGTTCAACGCCCAAAGCAACGCCGCCAGCGGCGCGAATATCGGCCCCGTGTGAGCCGGCCCAGCCAACTGGAATCTTGCCAATATAATGCTGCAATTCATCGACCGGGCGCCCACTGACGAGCGCGCAACGCCCCTCCAGCCGCGAAGACAGTAAGGTCAAAAGGTGGTCCATGCCTTCACGTACGCGGATCGCGTCAGGTCTGGGGGCGATATCGACCAGTGTCCCGTCAAAATCGAGAAACAGCGAAAGCGGCCCGCCCTCAATCAGACGTGAGAGTGGTGGCGGTCCGTCGAGGCCAATGCTGCGAGGCATGCCGGAGCCATAAAGGCTGGCTTGGCTAGGTCAATCGGACAGAGCACGCATTACGTATGCACTAGCTTGGACAACGTGTTTTCTACTCAACGATGTAGCGGACACGCAACGTAAACTCGCTGTTGCCAGCCATCGCGCCGCTCGGACTCAGGCGGAAATCGGTGACGGCGCTATCGCAGCCGTCGCCGTCTGCCACCGGCGTGTAGCTGAATGTCGATCCGTCGTCGTTGGAGAATTCGAGGTCATCAGTGCCTGAGCCAATGCTCGCGAAATTGTATGTCAGGCCCGTATTGGAACCAGGATCAGCAAAAATCACCGGTCCGCTACCGGCAGATATCAAGCAGATCTTCGCATCCGCCGGACCATCGTCAAGAACGATCACACTGTCGGCATCAGCCTCTTCATCTCCCGTGTTCGATACCTCGATCAGGTATTCGATGAGGGCGCCGGGAATAGCCTTGGGATTGGTCGCGCCATTTACCGGATCCGAGATAATTGAGCTGATCTTGGTAACCGACAGCGTGGTGAACGGATCGCACACGATGATATCATGGACACCGATGCCCTGCTGACCCGGATCCGTCGGAGCGGTTGAGCCGTTACCGTAGCGAATGGTTACGGTGTCGACCGGATCAGTAAACGTCACCACGACATTGCCGAACCCTTCATTGTTGGCGGATGCTCCGTCGCCAAAGGCTTCGTTACCGGACACGAAGTTCACATTGCCGTTGGTCAATGTTGGCAAGACACCTGCCCCACCGAGAGAGCCGATCACTTCCACTCGGTCAGCGAACTGGCCAGAATTGAAATCGACATCGAAAACCGTGAATTGCAGGCCATCGAAGCTGCGCGGCAGCGTAATCGTCAGTTCCACCTCGCCAGCCTGATCCGTCTGGTTTGCCAGCAATGTCAAGCTTTCATCTGGCGCATTACCTCCGGTAAATGCGTCAAAAACGGTTGGAGACTGA
>JBCBDF010000242.1:0-3950 GCA_038529875.1 Pseudomonadota bacterium
GCATTGCTCGCCAATGCGTCGCTCGCGGATAGCGCATCATTGCGCTCCACGCGCACCTCCGCGCCCAGTTCCATCAGGTAATGGACAAGGTTGAAGGTGAAGCTGTCGTAATTGTCGATGACGAGAATCATGATGCGACCAAGCGTTCTAGCGTTTCGTCACGACAATCAAGGGTCCAATGCCGCTCCGCGTATCGAGCCGATCATTGGCCGGATCCCAGAGGGCCGAAACATTGCCATCGAGGAACAGTGCGTTGGGCACCTCCAACTCGTCGCGATAGAAGCGAGCGAGCTGGCCAAAACTCAGCGGTGCTTCTGACCGAACAAAGTGCGCCTTGCCCTGCGCATCCACACCCACGCCATTGCGGATCGCGCGGCTCGGGCCGTTGTCCTGAATATCAGGGTGCAGTTCACCGCCGATCACCAACATCGGGCCGGATTGCGTGCCAAAGCGCGGCCGATCCCGGACATTGGAATAGAAGCTGTCCGAAGTCCGTATGCGCCAACTACCGCCAGTGCCATAAAACACACCGTTGGGCTTCATGTGAAAATTGCCGGGGCCATCATTGCGATTGAGTTCCTTCAAGCGCTCGCCGCTCTCGACGTAATAACCGACCGGCTCGCCATCATCGCCATACATCCCTCCATTAACGGCAAAGGCGACCGTGCTGTGGTCGATGCTGCGCGCAAAGGCGGTGAGCGAGCGATAGGGAGAGCCGCCATCGGAGCCCAGCGCGGTGCGGATACGATGCTTGGCCGGGTCAGCGACGCAGTGGGTGAGGGTAATGCCCTCGAATGTTACCGCGTTGCAGGCGGATTCAACCGCAGCCGCTTGTTCCTCCGTTTCCTCGGTGGTCGCCTCAGCCACTTCTTCGGCATAAGGGAGCGGGTCGGGCTCGCCCAGGTCGGCGCGAGTCACAGGCTCGCCCGCTGGCTGCTCATTGCAGGCCGAAAGCGTCAGCAGCGCGGCAAGGATGGCGGCAAGGTGCTTCATTGTCCGAACCCCGGTTCGCTCGCAACTCGCACCGCCTCGCGTGCCGCCGCGATCAGCGCGCCCGCCTTCGCCCGGCATTCTGCCAGCTCGTAATCAGGGTCGCTATCGGCGACAATCCCGGCGCCCGCTTGCACATGCATCATTCCATCCTTCACCACGGCCGTGCGCAAAACTATGCACGAATCGACTGAACCATCGGGAGCGAAATAGCCCACTGCACCGGCATAGGCACCGCGCGTTTCAGGCTCCAGTTCGGCAATAATCTCGCACGCACGTATCTTCGGGGCACCTGACACCGTTCCGGCCGGAAAGCCCGCAAACACCGCATCGAGCGCGTCTTTGTCTGCCGCCAACTCGCCGACGACATTGCTGACGATATGCATCACGTGGCTATAGCGCTCGATCGTGAAGCTGTCGGTCACCTCTACCGTGCCGCGCGCCGCGACCCGGCCAACATCGTTACGCCCCAGATCGAGCAGCATCAGGTGTTCAGCGCGCTCTTTCGGGTCGGCAAGCAGGCTCGCCTCGTTGGCCTTGTCCTGTGCGGGCGTCTCGCCGCGCCGGCGCGTGCCTGCAATGGGCCGGATCGTCACTTCCTTCCTGCCACTCGCATCATCGCGAACCCGCACGAGGATTTCGGGG
Source organism: Pseudomonadota bacterium (assembly GCA_038529875.1). Taxonomy (GTDB): domain Bacteria; phylum Pseudomonadota; class Alphaproteobacteria; order Sphingomonadales; family Sphingomonadaceae; genus Erythrobacter. The sequence goes on from JBCBDF010000242.1 coordinate 1,636, forward strand.
CTGGAGCCGACAATCGCAAAACCCGGCAGGTCGAGAAAATAGAGAAATGGCGAGGGGTTTACCCGGCGCAGCGCACGGTACAATTCCAATGGTGGCAGTTCGAACGCGCAGGTGAAACGCTGCGCCAGCACCACCTGAAATATATCGCCCGCGGTGATGTAGTCCTTCGCCCGCGCAACCAGTGCCTTGTAATCCTGGGCCGCCATCACCGGCTCAAGCTCGGGCTCGGCCAATTCCGCCATCCGCACCGCGTCCGGGCGACGCTGGCCAAGATCGCGCAGCACCTCGTCAATGCGTTCACCGGCACGCTCTATCGCCGCTTCGGGATCATCCGCGTCTACATCCTTTGGCCAGATCGGTGCGACGCAATAGAGGCTGTCCGAAAGGCTATCGAAGACAAGGATGATAGTCGGGCGCACAAACAGCATGTCGGGCAGGGCAAGCTCGCTGTCGGGCGCGCGCGGCAAAGTCTCGACCAGTCCAATCGTCTCGTAACCGAAATAGCCGACGAGGCAGGCGAGGGCGGGCGGCAGTTCTTCGGGCACATCGATGCGGCATGCCTCCGCCAGCGCGCGAAGCTCCCCCATCGGGTCATTCCCCTCGCAAGGCACAAAAGCCTCGCGATCCGTGCGCCAATCCCGGTTGATCTCGGCCTCATTGCCGCCGCCGCGAAACACCAGGTCGGGATCGAGACCGAGCAGGCTGTAGCGCCCGCGAATCTCGCCGCCTTCCACTGATTCAAGCAAGAAATCGCCGCGTCCCGGCTCGATCAGGCGCTGCGCGGCGCCCACGGGTGTATCGCTATCGGCGATCACCCGCCGCCATACGAGCGCAGGTTGGCCTGCGCGCAAAGCCCTTGCCGCTGCTCCGGCGTTTTCTAAAGAGGCTCCCGACATCGCGACAACGCGCGCTCAGGTTTCGCCGGCAAGCTGCTTACGCACTGCCTCGATTGCGTCCTCATTGCGGTCCACGACCAGCTCTTCGCGCATCGCATTGGTCAGCTGCTCGGCATATTCATTCGAAATTGCCGGGCCGAGCTGCGTCCGCGTTGCCTGGAACAGCGGATCGTCATCCGCAACCTCGTCGGTCGCGATCTCTTGAAGGTCGACCACGAACCAACCAAGACGATTGGCCGCTTCAAGGGGCTTGGTCGTACCTTCGGCCATGCTGAACAGCAGCGCTAGCGGCGGGGCCACGCGCTGCTGCTGGGACAGCAATTCGGTGCGGTCGAGATTGATCTGCTCCACCGGGGGCAAGTTGACCTCTTCTTCGCGCACCGCCTCGGCGAGCGAGCCTTCCCCGCGCATCCGCTCCAGTATCCGCTCAGCCGCCTCGCGCGCTTTGTCGCTGCCAGAGAACAGGCGCCAGTCAAATTCCACCCTGTCGCGGATTTCAGCCATGGGCGAAGCCGCCGATGGAGTGATTTCCTCAACTTCGAACGCGACAAAGATCTGTCCGCGCACGACCTCTGCCAGTTGCGGCTCGCTCTCTTCCATGTCGAAAGCGGTCTCAAGCGTTGACCTCAGTTCGGGGGCAACCGCGGCGCCATCCTGGCCAAACACACGGCCGTCGGCGAGCAATTGCGGAGTGGTCTGCAAGGTGAGGCCGAACTCTTCGGCGACGTCGGATAGCGAGGTTCCGCTATCGACTTGCTCTTCGATGCGAGCGCTGAAATCCGACAGAGCGGCAGCGCGTTTCTCGACGGTCAATTGCTCGGTAATTTCCGGTGTTGCTTCAGCCAGGCTGCGCGCCGGCGTGCGCACCACATCGTCCACGCGAGCGATGTACCAACCCAGCGCACTGCGCGCAGGCTCAGCCAACTGTCCTTCGCTGGCAGCAAACACAGCCTCGGCAACTGCGCTGCTGGTCGCCGAAGCGAGCTGGCTTTCGGATTGCCCTTGGTTGCTGGTGACAGAGAAGCCTGCGGCCTGAGCTGCCGCCTCCAGCGAAGTGCCCGAGCGTACCTGGTCGCGAATGGCCATCGCGGCATCCTCGGTCGGTACAAAGAAAGAACTGATCGTGCGGGTTTCTTGCGCCGCATATTGAGCGCTGTCCCGCTCATAGCGTGCAGTGATTTCAGCCGCCGTCGGCTCGATCCTTGTGTTCAGATTTTCATCGCTGAAAGTTGCATAGCGAATGGTGCGCCGTTCAGGTTGGATGTAGCGACCGCGATTTTCCTCGTAAAAGCTAGCAAGCTCTTGCTCGCTCGGCTCTACATCATCGGCGGGTGCATAGGCCGTACTGGGCAACAGCGCGATGGTTCCTTCGCGGCGTTCACGCAGCAAAGCGGTGTAACGCCGAGCGACACTGCTCGG
>JBCBDF010000243.1:0-3943 GCA_038529875.1 Pseudomonadota bacterium
AGTAGATGCCAACTGCGCCTGCCGATGCGAATTGGCCCAGCAGGAACACGTCGAGCAAACGCGTGCCGCGCTCGATCACATCTGCACCCACCAGCGGCATTGCTCGACTGGTCATCCTGAACAAATAGCGCGGGCGGGGGCGCCACCCCGTCGGCAGGCCATAGGTACGCAGGAACGACCAGGCAGCGGTCAGCAACGCGGCATAGGCAGCCGCGAGAAAAGCCATCGCGAGACCAGCAGTGGTAAGAACGGGGACGAAGAAGAAGGCTCCCGCCCCGATTGAGCGCGCCCACGGTTCGACAATCGCACGGGCGCGAACAGTGGTGGCAATATCGTATTTATAAGCCTGCGCAGCAAGCAATATCTCGGTCAGCGCCAAGGCGGGGATGGCCGCAATCATCCACAGATCGAGCGGACTGTTGGTGCCATTGGGAAACATCACCGAGGGGAAGATCAGCAGCAATCCGCAAACGATTGCCGACATGATTAGCGAAGCAAGCATGCCGTCGAACACCAGCTTGACCGCCGTCCCTTTGTGCTCCGGGCCTTCGTCGTCAATGCCTTCAGCCAGGCGCTGGGCGAGTCCGCGCTTTTCACCAAGGGCGCAGATCAGGGCGAGGATCTCGATAATGACGAAGGCTGAGGCAAAGCGGCCCATCGCCTCGACCCCGTAAAGCCGGTAGCCGATGAACAGGAAGGGGATGCCGCCAATCAGGCGCAGCACGAAGCCCATCGTGTTGGTGCGTCCGCCCTTGGCCAGCGTCGCCATGTCGGCATCGCCGCCTTCATTCTCAGGTGCGCCCGAAGCCCCGCCAGCTGGCGGATTTGATGTGGCAGGTGGCCTGCTCAAACCTATGTCGCTCCATTGCCCTGTTTGCGCTCTTGCTCCGCCTTTAGCGGACGGGCCAGCAAGGTGGCGACCACTGTGCGCGGACTTTCCCCGGCGAGGATCGCGTTCACTGCTATGACGATCGGCATGGTGATGCCGCGGTCTTCAGCGAGACGTTTGAGTACGGGTGCAGTGTGCGCGCCCTCTGCCACCGTGCGGCGGTCGGCCATCAGCTCAGCGGCGGACCCGCCTTCGCCGAGCGCTTTACCGAGCGAGAAATTGCGGCTTGAGGTGGAGGAGCAGGTCAGCACAAGATCGCCCAGCCCGCACAGCCCGGCCAGCGTTTCCGCCTCCGCGCCGAGCGTTTCGCCAAAGCGGAGCATCTCGGCATAGCCGCGGGCAATCAGGGCAGCACGAGCATTCTGACCGAGAGCCAGACCATCGACTACGCCGCAGGCAATCGCCAGCACGTTCTTGATCGCTCCGCCGATCTCTGCCCCGGTGACATCGGCGCTGTAATATGGGCGGAAGGCGGGCCGCGCGATTTCGGGCGAGAGCCGTTCCCACTGGGCCTCGCTGCCGCTGCATGCGAGCGTGACGGCGGTGGGCAGGCCGTATGCGACCTCATGCGCGAAAGTCGGCCCGGAGAGGACGGCAATGTCGCTATCGGGGCAGTTCGATTTGGCCACCTCGTTCATCAGCTGGCCGGTGACGGCGTCGATCCCTTTGGAACACAGCACAAGATCGCGCGGTGCATTTGCCAATTGCGAAAGAACCGCGCCAAGGTTTTGCGCCGGGGTCACGGCCAGAATCGTATCTAGGCTCGCAAGATCGGTGAGATCATGGGTCGCGCGGATCGTGGGCGAGAGCTCGGCGGACGGCAGGTAAAGCGCGTTGCGATGGTCGGCATTGATTGCCTCGGCAAGGTCTGCCTCATACGCCCATAGCAGCACGTCGCGCCCATCGGTGCTAAGCATTTGCGCGAGCGCGGTGCCCCAGGCACCTGCGCCAATCACGCCAATGGTTTGGTGGGTCATGCTTTTACTCCTGCCCCTCGCACCGCGTCTGCCTCTGGATCGAGCGGCCAGCGCGGCCGCGCTTTGAAATCGAGCGGGTCTGATTGTTTGAATTGCATTCGCTCGCACCCGGCCCACGCAATCATCGCGGCATTGTCTGTGCACAGCGCCATCGGCGGCGCGGTGAAGCGCATCTGGTGTTTCGCGGCAAAGCCTTCAAGCGCGGTGCGGACAGCTGTGTTGGCGGCAACCCCGCCTGCGACGACGAGCGCTGGCGGTGTTTCGATTTTTTCAAGCGCATGGCCCAACCGGTCGATAAGGCAATCAATGGCGGCCTGCTGGAAGCTGGCAGCGATGTCTTCCGGCTTATGATCGCCACTGTCATGAGCCCGCAGAACCGCACTCTTGAGGCCCGCGAAGGAGAAATGCGGCTCTTTCGATCCTTTTAGCGGGCGGGGGAGGGGCACGGCCATTGCGTCACCTGAGAGGGCAAGCTTCTCAACCTTCGGCCCGCCGGGATAGCCAAGGCCCAATATCTTGGCGGTTTTGTCGAACGCTTCGCCCAGCGCATCGTCGATCGTGGTGGCGAGGCGGCGATATTCACCAACGCCCTCGACCAGCAGGATCTGGCAATGCCCTCCGGAAACGAGCAGCAGCAGATACGGGAATTTCAGTTTCGGATCGGCCAGGCGCGGGGAGAGTGCGTGACCCTCCAAGTGGTTGATCGCGATCAGCGGTTTGCCTGATGCCATCGCCAGTGCCTTTGCACTGACCAGCCCGACCATAACGCCGCCGATCAGGCCGGGGCCAGCGGTCGCGGCAATTGCATCGACATCGTCGAGCGACATCTTTGCATCCGCCATCACCGCCTCCAGCATTGGCGCGAGCCGTTCCGCATGCGCGCGCGCGGCAATCTCCGGCACAACCCCGCCATAGGGCGCATGCTCGGCCTCTTGGCTCGCGATCCGTTCGGCAATGATAGTCCGGTCGCCACGCACCAGCGCGACGGCGGTTTCATCGCAACTGGACTCTATTCCCAGGATGATTGGCGGCAATTCGCTCATGCGACTTTCCCTTAGAGACTCCGCAAGCTAGAGCAAGCGCGCCTATGAGCCAGACAGACCAGAACCATAGCGGCGCGAGCGCTGAAACCGAGATTCGCATGCGATTGGGGACGCGCGAATCCCCGCTTGCTATGGCGCAGGCTTACGAGACACGCAGGCGGCTGTGCGACGCGCATGGCTGGGCCGAGGGGCAGGTTGAATTGGTCCCGGTGCGCGCGAGCGGCGACAAAATTCAGGATCGCCCGCTCGCTGAAATTGGCGGCAAGGCGCTGTGGACCAAGGAATTGGATCAATGGCTGGGCGAGGGGCGGATCGATGCCGCCGTGCATTCGCTTAAGGATGTTGAGACAATCCGGCCTGATGTGTTCACGATGGCTGCGATCCTGCCGCGCGCAGATAAGCGCGATGTGTTGATCGGGGCGGAAAGCATCGCCGCCATTCCTGCCGGTTCTAAAGTCGGCACCAGCGCGCCGCGCCGCGCATCGCAATTGCTCAACCAACGGCCCGATTTGGAAGTCGTGATGTTCCGCGGTAATGTGGCGACGCGGCTGGGCAAATTGGAAGCGGGCGAGGCGGATGCGACCTTCCTTGCCGCAGCGGGGCTGGAGCGGCTGGGCGAACAGGGCATTGGCACGCCGCTCGACTATGGCGACTGGATCCCCGCCGCTTCGCAAGGGGCCATCGGTATCGAATGTGCGGTCGGCAATAAAGCAGCCGTCGCGGCGGTTGCAGCAATAGATCACGCCCCTTCGCGTGCTGAAGTGCTGGCGGAGCGCGCTTTGCTGGAGGCATTGGGCGGCACCTGCCACAGCCCGGTCGCGGTTCTGTGCGAAGCGGATCGCGACAGCCTCTCAATGCGCGCGGCGTTGTTCAGCCCTGACGGAGTGGAGCGGGTCGATGGCGAGGTGCGCTTTGCTTTCGACGATCGCGATGCACCCAAGATGCTGGCGGCTCGCCTGCTGGCAAACGCGGGGCCTGGCACGCGGCCGCATTTCGGCGGAGCCAAGTGAGGCGCGAATGAGCGCTGCCATCAT
>JBCBDF010000244.1:0-3941 GCA_038529875.1 Pseudomonadota bacterium
GAACCGGAGCAAGGTTGGCCATCGCATCGGGTACCAGCAAGTATTCTGCCTGCGATCCGTCAATCGTATTTCCGAAACGCCAGCCACCCAGAGCCTTGAAACCGTGTTTGCCCTGTGCGCCGCATTGCGCATGGCAGCCGCACATCGAGGCATAGGACGTTCCTGAAGGCGTGATTGCGCCCGCAATGACCCGCTGCCCCTCTTCGTAACCTTGAACAGCCGAACCCAGTTTCTCGATCACGCCGACAGGTTCGTGGCCAATCGTCAGCCCTTTTTCGACCGGATATTCGCCTTTGAGAATGTGCACGTCGGTGCCGCAAATCGTCGTGGTTGTGATCTTGATAAGGGCATCCAGCGGGCCAACATCGGGGATCGGCTTTTCGCCCAGAATGATCCGTCCCGGCTCGATGAAAATTGCCGCCTTCATTAGCTCGGCCATAAATATGCTCCGTCATCCTCAAATTGGCTGGAGAAGAATGCAGTGAACGGCCCGCAGCGTAATTACGCAGATACTCGTAGTGCAGCAGGCGCGATCACGAATGGCTGCCAATCTGCTGGAACAGCCGTTCGATATCCTCAGCCCGTGCGAGATCCGTACCCGGCGTGAGTAGAGCCGCTGCACCGGCGGCAATTCCAAACCGAAAAGCGTCTTCATCGCTACGGCCAGCGGCAAGGCCGTGAACCATCGCCGCGACACAGCTATCGCCTGCACCGACGGAACTGGCAGTCTCGACCTTCGGCGTAGGGCACTCAAATACGTGGTCTGCGGTGGCCAGAATGCCGCCACGCTCGGACAGGCTGACAGCTACCAGCCGCGCACCGCTGCTTCTGGCAATTTCCTGCGCCGCTTTGCCAATCTCGGCCGGATCGGTAACGGCCTCGCCGATCAACTGCTGGAACTCTTTGAGGTTGGGCTTGATCATCTCAAGGCCGCCTGCCGCAACCGCTGCTTTCAACGCGTCTCCCGAGCTATCGAGCACGGTGCGCACACCGCGCCGCCGGGCCTCGGCGGCTACCTGTGCATAGAAATCTTCGGGCACGCCGCGAGGCAGGGATCCGCTCAAGACGAGGTAATCGCAGTCGATCCTGGCCAAGCGGTCGAGGCAAGCCCGCCATTCGGCCTCACTGACCACCGGGCCTGCTGGAACGACCCGATATTCGTGGCCGCTCGATTGTTCGAGCACGGTCGTGCTGATCCGCGTTTCGCCCGCAATTGGCACGCATTCGCGAACGAGCTGGTGCAGATCGAGCAGGGCATCCAACGCAACCCCGGTCGAACCGCCAGACATGTAGACGCAGCGGGCATTCCCGCCCAGCCGGACGAACACTCGTGCGACATTGATGCCCCCACCGCCCGGATCGCATTTCTGTTCGGGAGCGCGGAGCTTGTCGGTGTGGGCTAGGCGGTCAATCGAATAGGCGACGTCGATTGTCGGATTGAGCGTGAGTGTCGCGATATTCATCATGGCCGTTTCCTCCACCAGCGATAATCCCACCGTGCCACTATGCAGCCGGCGCCGGAGCACGGAACCTTACGTATATCGACCGGGGCGGACGGAACCGATGCTCGCAGCTACGAACGGAAAGGGGAGCGACATGGCCTTCGGCCTCGTTCAATTCGCTGATCGGCGAGACGCGGGCCGCAAGCTTGCTAAGGCGCTGCTTGCACTCAATCTGCACGATCCCGTCATCCTCGCATTGCCACGTGGCGGAGTGCCGCTCGGCCTTGAGGTTGCGCAAGCTCTTGATGCGCCTTTAGACCTCATAATGGTGCGAAAGATCGGCGCGCCCGGCCATGCGGAATATGGGATCGGCGCGGTGGTCGATGGCGCCAATCCGCAAGTGGTGATTGATCGCGCTATGGCAGAGACTGTTGGTGCGGATGAGTCCTATCTTCAGCGTGTCCTTGAGCAGAATGTGGCTGAAATCGACAGACGACGGATCGCCTATGGTGTTGAGGATCCAATCCCGATCAAAGGGCGCACAGCCATCGTCGTGGATGATGGGATCGCGACGGGAAACACCGCCAAAGCGGCTTTGAAGGCGATTGCTCGGTCAAAGCCTGCCAGGATCATACTTGCCGTGCCAGTCGCTGCGCGCGACGCGCTTGAGGCATTGAAGCCGCTCTGCGACGAGGTCATTTGCCTCCATTCGCCGCGTGCCTTTCAAGCGGTAGGCGTGCATTATGATGACTTCGGTCAGACCAGCGATGAGGAAGTGATTGCTCTTCTCCGTCAGGCGAACCTGTCGAAAAACAACAGCTTGTCCTGATGCATCATTCCAAATCAGCCGACTGATTTTTGCGGCTGTTCGCGAGTTTCGGCGTTTGCGACATGCTCTTTCACCGCAATAAAACTGTCGGGCGTGACCGATATGGAATCGATCCCGCATTCGACCAGAAACTCAGCAAAATCGGGATGGTCGCTGGGTGCCTGGCCGCACAACCCCACGGATGCACCATGCGCGTGCGCCTTCGCGATAACATGAGCGATCATCCATTTGACCGCTGGGTCGCGGGCGTCAAATTGGTCTGCCAGCAATTCGGAATCGCGGTCGATCCCGAGTACGAGCTGGGTGAGATCATTGCTGCCGATCGAAAACCCGTCGAACCGTGACGCAAACTCACCCGCGAGCACGACATTGCTGGGCACTTCGCACATGACGAGCACCTCCAAACCGCTACGGCCGCGCTCGAGCCCATTTCTGGCCATTTCCTCCAGAACCAGATCGGCCTCGCTGACGGTCCGGCAAAAAGGGACCATGACCGCGACATTGCTGAAGCCGAAGTCTTCGCGAAGCCTTTTGATGGCCTGGCATTCGAGCGCAAATGCCTCGCGGAATGTTGGCGACACATAGCGCGATGCACCGCGAAACCCTAGCATTGGGTTCTCTTCTGCCGGTTCAAAGAATTGGCCACCGATCAGGTCGGCATATTCGTTGGATTTGAAGTCGCTGAACCGGATAATGGTTCGCTTTGGGTGAAACAACGCCGCTATTCGGGCGAGCCCGCGTGCGAGCGTATCGATGTAATACTCGGAATTGCTCGCATGCCCTGTTGTAAGCCGCTCCAATGTCTCACGCGCCCCGCGATCCTTAACCCGTTTGGGGTGGAGCAGCGCCAGGGGATGTGCTTTCACGAGATGTGAGATAACGAACTCCATCCGCGTCAGGCCAACGCCGTCGGCAGGCAATTTCCACCAGCGATAGGCCGCAGCGGGGTCGGCAAGACTTAGCATCACGTTGGTTTGCGTTTGCGGCACCTTTGCCAGATCGATCCGCTCTTCGCGGACTTCAGCGAGCCCTTCGTAAACAAACCCGCGATCCCCCTCGGCGCAGCTAACCGTAACCTCGTCTGCCTTGACGAGACGCTGCGTTGCATCGCCGCACCCAACCACGGCGGGAAGGCCCAGTTCGCGGCTGACAATGGCAGCATGCGAGGTGCGCCCGCCATGATCCGTTACGATGGCGGCGGCGCGTTTCATAACCGGCACCCAATCAGGATCGGTGATCCCGGTGACCAGCACGGATCCGGGCACAAACCGGTCGATATCGCTGGCATTTTCGATGACGCAGACTGTGCCGCTGGCCGCTTGCGAGCCGATGGCCGCGCCTTCTGTCAGCACCCGTCCTTTGCCCGCAACCGTGATGGAGTGAAGTGCATTCGCCTTGTCCTGTCCGCGAACTGTTTCAGGCCGAGCCTGCACGATGAACAAAGCGCCTCCCGGCCCATCCTTGGCCCATTCCATGTCCATCGGGCAGCCATAGTGCCGCTCGATGATGGCCGCCCAACGGGCCAGTCGGAGGATTTCCTCATCGGTCAGCACAAACCGCGTTCTCTGCGGCGCTTCTGTAGCGATTGTGCGGGTAACCTTGTCCCCCTCGGCATAGACAAGCTTGCGTTGCTTCGCGCCAAGGCGCTTTTCGATGATCGGCGTGAGACC
>JBCBDF010000245.1:0-3932 GCA_038529875.1 Pseudomonadota bacterium
GCTTCCGGGTTCCCGGAAGCTGCGAGGGCCGAAACAGGGCAAGCCGCCGCTGAACTGCCCGCATGGGCGCGCACGCCTATCGGCCCGGAACCGCGCCCTCCGCGTCCGCTTGCGCCGAGTTCAGCAGGCGAAGATATGGCCGCAGACCCACCGCTTGCACCCGAACTTGCCAAGACCGCCGCACGGCGCGGTGTCCTGATCCACAGCCTGCTGGAGCGCCTGCCAGAGGTTGCGCCGAAGGATCGTGAACGCGCCGCCACCGCTTGGCTCGACCGACAGGCGCGCGGCCTCGACCCGTCCGCCCGCGAAGAAATGGCGGTGTCCGCGCTCAAAGTGCTGTCCGATCCAAAATTCGTGCCAATCTTCGCGCCAGATGCACTGGCCGAGGTGCCGCTCGCCGCGACTATTGGCGGGATTGTCGTGTCAGGCACGGTCGACCGCCTGCTCGTCTCGGACGAGACAGTCACAATCGTCGATTACAAGACGACACGCCGCCCGCCCGCATCAGCCGAGCAAATCCCCGGCCCGACCCTCAAACAGATGGCGGCCTATGTCGCCGCGCTGGAAGTGATCTATCCGGGCCGCACAATTGAGGCCGCGGTGCTCTACACCCAGACTCCGCAGATATTCACGCTTTCCCCTGAGCAATTGCACCAGCACAAAAATGCTTTGGGAGAGGCGCAGGAAAGCTATCCACCGCCAATGGTTGAGTGAAACGCAAACACGCCTAGATAGAGGGCAACACGATAACAGGAGAATTTCCATGGCCACCGTCAACGTCACCGATGACAGCTTTAAAGCCGATGTGCTCGATTCCGATACCCCAGTTCTGGTGGATTTCTGGGCGGAATGGTGCGGCCCGTGCAAGATGATTGCGCCTGCGCTTGAGGAGTTGAGCGAAGAGCTGGCCGGTCAGGTCAAGATCGCCAAGGTCGATATCGTCGATAACACCGACGTTGCGGCTGAGCTCGGTGTGCAGGGCATCCCGTATCTGGCGATGTATAAAGGCGGAAAGCTGGTTGCCGAGCAAAAAGGCGCTGCACCCAAGAGCCAGCTCAAGGCTTTTATCGAAGGCGCGCTTTGATTTAAGCGCGGGGACTCACCTCAACCCAGAACCCGCTCGACAAACGCATCCCAGATTGCCGGACTTGATGCGCCGACCAGGCCGGGCTTGCCGTGCTGGTCGACGCGGTACTCGCTGCCATCCAACCGCGCAGCTTTTCCGCCTGCTTCATTGAGCCACAACACACCCGCCGCATGGTCCCAGGCGAGCGTGCGTTTGAAGCTCGACACGTCATTCTCGCCCAGTGCCAACCGTGGATATTGCTCGGCGGCGCAACGTGGAATGTCGACCAGCGAGTAATGCGGCGCGATTTTCGCATCGACCATGGCGCTCTGTTCTTCGGTCAGGAAAATACGCGAGATCGCGGCGACAGGTTGATCCTGCCCGGTGGTGCGCGCTGCGATCTTCTCGCCATCGACAAACGCCCCTTCGCCCGCGCGGGTGTGGCATAGCCGGTCGCGATTGGGGTCATAGATCCACCCGGCGACCGCGCGGCCCGCATCGGCGAGCGCGATGATGATACCGAACGGCTCCTTGCCCTCGGCAAAATTCGCCGTTCCGTCGAGCGGATCGATGATCCAGCATTGCTGCGAGAGGCGCTCGAGCACAGCCTTGTCGGCATGCGCCGCCTCTTCGCCGACCACGGGCACTCCCGGCGCGAGCTTGGTCAGCGCTTCGGTGAGGAAGCTCTCGACCTCGCGATCGACCACGGTGACGGGGTCGTCCTCGCCCTTCATTTCCACTTCGCCGTCGGCAAGGTTCTGAAAGCGGGGAAGCATCGATCCGCGCGCGGCAAAGCGCATCAGATCGCGTATTTCAGCATCAAGCTGGCTCATGCTTGCGGCACCTGCGTCCCATCGCGACGATTTCGCGGATATCTTGGCAAGCCATCCTCGATTGTCATCCATCGGATCTTGCTTTGACAGAATATATGAAATTCAGGTGGCAAGAGTGAAGGGTCGTCAAGGCTGGCAACCGTCACATCGATTGTGCTCGGCTGTTCGACGAGTTTGGTCGCAAGCGGCGACCCGCACTTCATGCAAAATACCCGCTCGGCAAAGTCGGTGAGCTTGACGGAACCAAGGTGTTTTTTGCCTTCTTCGATGACGAAGCCATCGCGCGCTAGCATGGTATAGACGGCTGCTGGTGCATCGGAAATCTTCTGGCAATTGCGGCAGTGACACCAGCTGGTATCGAATGGCTCACTATCAAAACGATACCTGATGGCACCGCACGCACATCCTCCCTTCATATCAACTCCTGTAATCCGCATTAATCGAGATATATCCGTGGGTGAGGTCGCAGGTCCACACGGTCGCGCGGCCTGATCCGATGCCAAGGTCCACAGCTAAGTTGATTTCTGCGCCCTTAAGATGCTCGGCTACGGGCGCTTCGTCATAATCCTCGACCGGCAGGCCGTTCTTGGCCGCCCAAATCCCGCCGAATGCAATCGAGAGCGTGTCGCGGTCGGCAGGCTCACCCGCTTTGCCAACCGCCATAACGACGCGGCCCCAATTGGCATCCTCTCCCGCAATCGCTGTTTTGAAGAGCGGCGAGTTGGCAATGGCCAGGCCGACGCGGCGCGCGCTGTCATCATCGGCAGCGCCAGACACGCGCACCGTGATAAACTTGCTCGCGCCTTCGCCATCTCGCACCACCAATTGCGCGAGCTGACGGCAAAGATCGGTGAGGGCCGCAGCAAAGGCATCTGCGCCGGAGCTGTCCCAATTCTCAATTTGCCCATTTCCCGCCTTGCCCGTGGCAAACGCCATAACGGTGTCGCTGGTGGATGTGTCGCCATCCACCGTGATGCAGGAATAGGTCTGCGTGTTGGCCGCGCTCAAAAGCTCTTGCAGGAATGCAGGCGCAATGTCCGCATCGGTAAAGATATAGCCGAGCATAGTTGCCATGTCGGGTGCGATCATGCCGCTCCCTTTGATGATCCCGACCAGCTCGACCCGCGTGTCGCCGATCATCGCCGATGTATGCGCGCCCTTGGGGAAAGTGTCGGTTGTGCCGATGGCGTTTGCGGCGTCTTCCCAGCTGGCTTCCTCAGCGACAAACGCCGCAGCAAGCCCTTCGCGCGCCTTGTCTTTAGGCAGAGGCACACCGATGACTCCGGTTGAGGAGACGAACACTTGCTCGCTCGCGCAGCCGAGATGGGCGGACGTTTGGGTCATGATCGCTTCGACCGCCTCGCGCCCGCGATAGCCGGTAAAGGCGTTGGCATTGCCCGCATTCACCACCAAAGCGCGTGCAGTCCCTTGCGCCACGTTTGCGCGGCCCAGCTCAACTTCACTGGAGGCGCAGGCGCTCTGCGTGAAGACCCCGGCGACCGATGTCCCTTCGGCCAATTCGACATAGGTCAGGTCCGCGCGGTTCCAGTCTTTATACTGCGCCTGCGCGGTGCGCAGGGTCACGCCCGCGATGGGCGGCATATCGGGAAAGGGTAGGGCCAGTGGTGAAGTCTCAAGTTCCATGGGCGCTGCCGTAATGGGCAAATTTCGCTGGGGCAATCAGCGGATTTGTTGTTTGGCATTCAGTACAGCTCTGATACGCCGACCCCCATGAAAAATATCAGCTTTGTGCTCGCCGGTGCGACTTTCATCGTGACCAACCCCGTATTGGCCCAATCGGCGGAGGAAGCCGCTCAGGAGGCAATGGAAGCCGCAGCTGAGGCTGCCGAAGAGACGCGACCGGTTGTTGCGATTCCGCCACCTGCCCCACCGGCGATCTCCGTGCGCCCGACCGCAAGAGAAACGGCTCGCTCCGAATATCCCCGTGAGCCGAGACCAATTACTCGCCGCAGAGATTGGATCAAGCAGGCGGATTACCCGGTTTCCTCATGGAACGCCGGAGAAGAAGGTTA
>JBCBDF010000246.1:0-3892 GCA_038529875.1 Pseudomonadota bacterium
CCATAGTCGTCCCCGGCTCTGGCCTGGTCAAAATGCAGGCCGAAGAGGAAGGGCTCGATCGCATCTTCACCGATGCCGGGTTTGAATGGCGCGAGCCGGGATGCTCCGCCTGCCTTGGCATGAACCCGGACAAGGTCCCGCCGGGCGAGCGCTGCGCCTCCACCTCGAATCGCAATTTCGTCGGTCGCCAAGGCCCGGGCGCGCGCACGCATTTGCTCTCCCCTGCCATGGCTGCCGCAGCGGCTGTGACTGGTCGGCTCGCCGATGTGCGCGATCTGACGTGATGAGCGGCTCTTGCCATTGCGGCAGGGTCAGCGTCACGCTGGAGGCGAAACCCGATTATATCAATCTGTGCGATTGCTCGCTTTGCGCGAAATCGGGTGGTGCTTGGGGATATTTCACTGCAAGCCAAATCGAAGTCGGCGGGCAGACGAATGCCTATCGCCGCACCGACTATGCCGAACCAGCCGTCGAAATGCATTTCTGTGCGAATTGCGGCACAACCACCCACTGGGTGCTGACCGAACATTGCGAAGGTGATCGCGTCGGCGTGAACATGCGCATATTCGAGCCCATTGAACTGGCCGGAATAGAGGCTCGCACGCTTGATGGCCGAAACTGGTTAGGCGAAGCTGAGGCCCAGCATCGCCGCCCACCTGGCAAACTGGGTCACGACGTTTTTCTGTAATTGGCGTTTTCCTTTGAATGCCAAAGCGATTGATTGGCGCGCGTTTGAGGGGCATTGGTGGCCCAACAGGAGGGATAGAGGGCGATGGATGTAATGAAGGGAATTCGAGTTCCAGAGCGGCTTTACAAGGGCGTTCTATGGCTGGTTTCGATCGTCTTCGCAGCCTTCCTGGTTGGATTCGGCAATTTGATAATCGGCGACCTGCCGCAGGTTCAGGCCGAACTTAGTCCAGATCAATTTGTCGAAAGCGCGGAAGTGAAGCGGCTTCGCGGCGAGCTGGACATAGTCAGCGAAGAGCGCTCGGCATTGGGCGACCGGCTCGAATTGCTCCGCATCCAGCAGCAGCAAGCCTCTGCTGAAACGCAATCCGCCAAAGAAACGTTTGAAGCGTGGATCAAGACCCGCTCTGCCACGACCGATCCAACCCAGGATCCCGAGGTCTTGCAGCGCACACGGGCGCTCGAGCAGCTGCAACAGAACGAGCGATCCATCGGGAATTCAATCAGCGAGCTTGATACTCAGACAGCCGAGCTGGGGCAGCGCACCAACGCCCTATCAACGCAATTGTACGAGGCAGAGGAAAAGGGTGTTCCCGCCTATGAGCAGGCATTGTTCTGGCAAGAGTTGCAGGTATTTGGGCTGAGATTGTTGATCACGTTGCCCATGCTCGGGCTCGCCGCTTGGCTGATCGTAAAGCGACGCAAGGGTGAGTATTGGCCCATTTCGCGCGGGTTCGTGCTCGCGTCGGTCTTCGTATTTTTCGTCGAGCTTGTTCCGTACCTGCCCAGCTATGGCGGCTACATTCGCTATGGCGTGGGCATTATCCTGACCTTTGCCGCCGGTCATTTCCTGATCAAGAACATGCGGCAATATCTGGCCCAGAGGCAGGAGGTGGAACAAAAGGCGGAGGAGGAACGGCGCAAGCTTGTGTCCCATGATGAGGCCTTCAAGAAGATGTCCTCCAGCGTCTGCCCCGGCTGCGACAGGCCGATTGCCAAGATGGAAGGCACCGAGAGCAATTTTTGCGTTCACTGCGGGATGACACTGTTCGATCACTGTATCAGCTGTGACACACGCAAGATGGCCTTTTTCCGCTACTGTATGGCTTGCGGAACCACGGCCGAATCAGAGACGAAAGAAACGGCCCCGGCAACGTAGCCGAAGCTCAGAACATCTCGCACACATCCCCTTGCAAGCCCGCCACCTGACCCCCAAAAGGTAAGCATGAGCAAAAACAAGAAATCAAAAGCCGCCATCGCCGCCGGTGCCATCGGCTCTGCTGCCATCGCAGCGGCCCTGCTTTACGCCAACAAACGCGGCAAAAAAGGCAATGAGCCGACCCAGCCGGTTAAGATCCCCTCGGGCGAAAAGCCGGAAACCGATTGATGGATCCGGTTGCGCGCGTTGCAGGCCGCGCCATCCCGTTTGGCGCGAAGAATGTCGACACCGACATCATCATCCCCGCCAAATGGCTGAAAACGATCAGCCGCGAAGGCCTGGGCGAAGGGGCATTTGAGAGCATCCGCGAGGCTGACGGCAATGTCTTTGACGACCCGGCCTATACCGGTGCGCCGATCCTGATTGCGGGCGACAATTTCGGCTGCGGATCGAGCCGCGAGCATGCTGCCTGGGCGATCCTGGACCTTGGCATTCGCGCCGTCATCGCACCGAGCTATTCCGACATATTCTCTGGCAATGCGGTTAAAAACGGCATCCTGCCCATCGCCTTGCCGCAAGCGGCAATCGACCGCCTGATGGAGGTTGCACGCGAAGGCGAGCAGATCGACATTGATCTCGATACGCAGACCGTCACCACGCCATTTCAGGACCGCTTCGCATTCGACATCGACCCGTTTCGCAAGCACTGCCTGCTGAACGGGCTTGACGAGGTCGCGCTCACGCTGGAGCGCCAGGACGCCATCACATCATATGAAAGCCAGCGCGCTGCCGCGCAAAGCTGGCTCGCAAAGGGAACGGAGACACACGCATGAAAGCACTACGCACACACGAAGTTGGCGGACCGGATACGCTCAAGCTCGACGAGGTTGACGTACCCGCCCCCGGCAAGGGCGAGGTGCTGGTCGATGTGAAAGCCTGCGCGATCAACTATCCCGACACGCTGATGATCCGCGACCTGTATCAGTTCAAGCCAGAGCGACCCTATGCACCCGGCGGCGAGATCGCCGGCGTGGTCGAGGCCATCGGCGAAGGCGTGGAAGGCTATTCCGTCGGTGACACGGTGATGGCGGGCATCGGCAATGGCGGCCTGGCAGAGAAGGTCGTGGTGCCCGCTGGCCGAATGTTCCCAGTGCCCGAAGGTGTTCCGTATGAGAAAGCGGCATCGTTGCTGATGACCTACGGCACAACCATTCACGGCCTGAAAGATCGCGGCCATATCAAGGAAGGCGACACCGTGCTGGTGCTGGGCGCAGCGGGCGGCGTAGGCCTATCCGCAGTAGAGCTGGCCAAGGCATTTGGCGCGCGCGTGGTTGCTGCCGTCTCTTCCGCAGCCAAGGGCGAAGTCGCCAAGCAGGCGGGCGCAGACGAGGTTGTGATCTATCCGCGCGAAGAAATGGACAAAGCCGCTTCCAAAGAACTCGCCAATGCCTTCAAGGCCGCTTGCGGTCCAGATGGCGCAAACATCGTCTACGACATTGTCGGTGGGCAGTATTCCGAGCCTGCCTTGCGCTCAATCGCATGGGAAGGCCGCTTCCTGGTGGTCGGCTTCCCCGCCGGGATTGCGAAGATGCCGCTCAACCTGACCCTGCTCAAAAGCTGCGACATTTGCGGCGTCTTCTGGGGCGCGTTCACCGCGCGCGAACCGGCGAAGTTCGTCGCTCAGGTAAAGGAGCTGTTCGAGCTGATGAAGGCGGGCAAGATCGACCCGCTGGTGTCCGAAACCTTCCCGCTGGAGCGGGCGGGCGAAGCCATCGCGAAGCTTGAAAGCCGCGAGGCGGTCGGCAAGCTCGTGGTCATGATGGACTGATTGGTGAGCTCCTGTGCAAACGGGAGCCGCTGCCTATCGGGCGCTTATCGGATAGAGGTTCCCTCCTTCGCGGGAACTCACAGCAAATGCTTGTAGCGCGCCCCGCCCCGCCCTATTTGCAAGATACGTTTTTCCGGAGGGACTCATGACAGATTTTAAAGACCGCGAACGCGCCGAAGAAGCCAAGTTTGCGATGGACGAAGAAACCGCGTTCAAAG
>JBCBDF010000247.1:0-3793 GCA_038529875.1 Pseudomonadota bacterium
CGTTGGGATGGAAGGCATTACACGGGGCAATGTCGCCGGTGCGGGTCGAAAATCTGGCGCAATGCGCAGCGCAAATGGCAGACTTAGTTGCCCGTTCCGGTCAGTTGCACAAACACGTCTTCCAGGTCCGCCTCGCGGGTTGTGACGTCCTCGATTTTCAGGCCCTGCTGCTGCAGGATCGCCAGCACCTGTCCGGCATTGAGCTTATCCTTGTCATAGGTCACCTCGACACCGCGCTCACCCGCCAGTTCGACCTTGGCAAAGGCGTCATGAGACGGCGCCTGCGTCAAATCGGCCTCGACCGTGACCGCGACGATCTTCTCACGCGCCATATCGACCAGTTCGCGGGTCGGCTTGTTCGCGATCAGCTCACCGTGATTGATGATCGCGATGCGGTCGCACAGCTCCTCGGCCTCTTCGAGGTAATGCGTGGTGAGAACCACAGTCACTCCGTCATCGTTTAGCTGGGTGACCAACTCCCACAGCTGCCGACGCAGTTCGACATCGACGCCTGCGGTCGGCTCGTCCAGCACCAGGATCGGCGGGGAATGCACCATCGCCTTGGCCACCAGCAGCCGCCGCTTCATGCCCCCTGACAAAGTGCGGGCATAGGCATTGCGTTTATCGGCAAGCCGCACCGCTTCGAGCAGTTCTTCGCTGCGGCGGTCGCGCGCAGGAATCCCGTAAAACCCGCTTTGGTTTTCCAGCACTTCGTAGGGCGTGAAAAACGGGTCGAACACGATTTCCTGAGGGACAATCCCGATCGCGCGGCTGGCGTTGCGACGCTGGTGATCGATGTCGAAGCCCCAGATATTGGCGCTCCCCCCGGTCTTGTTCACCAGCCCGGCCAGAATGTTGATCAGCGTCGATTTGCCCGCACCATTGGGACCGAGCAGGCCGAAAATCGCCCCCTGCGGCACGTCGAAGCTAACATCGTTGAGCGCCAGCTTGCCTGCGGCCTCTTCGCCCTTTGCACCTTTGGGCGGGGCATAGCGCTTGGTCAGGTTCTGAATCGAAATTGCGGGCTCTGTGCTCATGAAGCTCGCCATAAAGGAGCGGAGTAACCGTGCAAGAGAACAAGCAGGTAATCAGAGATTGAATTCGGCGCGCGGCAGGATTATCGGCTTAGCCCATGAATATCGCTCCACCCGAAGTGCTGCTGGTTGAAACGCGCCGCGTCAGCTGTGATGGCGCCAGCGACATCCGTGGCGGCAAGAATTTCCGCCCAACCGCGCTTGGCCACCCACGCATCTATCTCGAAATCGACGAGCATGGCTATGTCGATTGCGGCTATTGCGACCGGCGCTTCGTACTGAAGGGTGGCCCGGCCGATGGCGTGGATCAGGCGAGCCTGCCCGATATTTCCGAAGGCAGCGACCCCGGCCACCGCTGAGCCAAACCGGGCGTAAGAGCGCGCCAACGAGTCAGCCCGTCCGAGTCAGCCATTGTTCACTTCGCCTTGTGTACTGCACAGTTTGAAGGGTCTTACCGAAGGAGAATTAAGTCCATGGTTCGCTCGCTCAAATTCCTCACACTCGCAGCCGCCGGGGCGACCGGCTTGGCGCTCACAGCCGCACCGGCCGCAATGGCCAAGGAAAAGCTGAAAGGCGAAGAGAAGCTCGAAAAAATCCTCGAAGGGCGCGTCGCCGGAGAACCGGTGCGCTGCATTCGCAGAAACGCCGAACGCCGGATGCGCGTGATCGACGACACCGCCTATGTCTATGGCAGTGGCAGGACGCTTTACGTCCAGCGCACCAGACATCCCGACCGTATCGACGACGACGACATTCTGGTCGTTCGCAAGTTCGGCACGACCCAGCTGTGCCGCCTCGATCAGATCACGACGGTCGACCGTTTCTCCGGAATTTTCAGCGGTGCGGTGTTTTTCGACGACTTCATCCCCTACACCCGCGTCGAGCAGGCCGACGAAGCGGACGGCTGACGCCCTGACCTTGATTGCAAACGAAGCGGCGCACTAGAGGGATTTCCTTTCAGGCGCCGTTTCGCATTTTGGCTAGATCGATTATCTCATCAAGCCTGCGAGGCGATCGGCATCGGCATTTTTACCGAGGCATTGCCATGGGCTTGCGCCCGCCGCATCCTTTCCTGCATTGGCGGCGCAACGGCAGCCAAGGCGGTACCAAGATCGGCCTGCAAATTTGCGTCTTTTAGCCCGCTCATTGATTCGCGGTAACGGCCCATCGCTTCGACAATGGCGGGATCGCGATCAGTCTCGCAATCCGACCACAGCGTTTCAAGCTCCCGGCTAAGCCAGTCGGCCTCTTCGCGCTCCTGCTCCGACGTCGGCATATCCGCAAACACATCGCCGCATTCTCTGCTGGCAGCAATGGGTTGAGGAACCTCCACCCGAGCGACCGCTCCATCAATCGGTGTACGCTTGGCACCGTCAAACGGCTCGACCGCGCGACGCTCCTGCATCGCCGCCCCGGCGTTTGCCAACTGCGTTTGCGGTCCGCCCGCCAACACATCCGACCTCGCTCGCAAGCGATAGTGGCGCGGCAAATCCGCACCGCCTGCGTCAACTCCTTCGACGAGCGACCGCACTCTGGCGGCTCCGTGCATTTCGCCCAGGATCCAACTCAGCAAACATGGTGCTGCGAGTAGTATGACCCAAGCCTCAAGAGCAAGAAATCCTTGCATGAGTTTTCCCTTCCTGCGTTGCGGTTTCCACCGCAACGGTGTTCCAGATATTCGATCCCGCAATCCGGCAAAAATCGCCTGACTGCGGAACATACCTAGTCGAAAGGGTCGGGAAATATCATTCGGACCACTACGTGTTACGTGATTAACCTATGGCAAACCACCTACGCGCTGGCCCTGAGGGCGAGCCCTAAGATCAGGACCTAGATTCTAACCCGCTGCGATCTGGCCGTTCATGCGCGCGACGATCTCTTCCGCCTCGCTCATGATGCCGTCGACCAATTCCTGACAGGTCGGAATGTCGTTGATGAGGCCGGCGACCATACCGCAGCTCCATGCACCCTTATCCATTTCGCCTTCCATCATGATCGAGGGATAGACGCCTGCGACCTCTGGCAGGATGTCCTGAATGGTGATCGCATCGCCCAGCTCTTTTTCCTTTTCGAGCAAGCGGTCGACCGCATCGTTGGCCAGCACACGCTCGGTGTTGCGCAGCGGGCGCATGACCAGCCTGGTGTCGAGCTCAGACGCTTCGACAATCGCCTGCTTCACGTTTTCGTGCACCGGCGCTTCTTTGGTGGCGATAAAGCGCGTGCCCATATTCATACCCTCTGCGCCCATGGCTAGGCTGGCGACGAGCGAGCGACCATCGGCCATGCCGCCGGATGACACGAACGGAATGTCCAGCTCATCGGCTGCGCGCGGCAACAGAATGAAGTTGGGAATATCGTCCTCGCCGGGATGTCCGCCGCACTCGAAACCATCGACGCTGACCGCATCGCAGCCAATGTCCTGAGCTTTAAGCGAGTGCCGTACGCTGGTGCATTTGTGGATCACCTTGATCCCTGCATCCTTTAGCGGCGGCAGCAGCTCGACCGGGTTGCGACCAGCGGTCTCAACCACTTTCACACCGCCATCGATCACCGCCTTTACCAGGCCGGGATAGTCCGGTGGGGTCAACGTCGGCAAGATGGTGAGGTTAACGCCAAACGGCTTGTCGGTCATATCGTGGCAGCGCGCGATTTCATTGGCGAGCTTTTCGGGAGTGCCCTGCGTCAGCCCGGTGATAATGCCCAGCCCGCCCGCATTCGAAACGGCCGCCGCCATCTCTGCAAAGCCCACATAGTGCATG
>JBCBDF010000248.1:0-3750 GCA_038529875.1 Pseudomonadota bacterium
CTGATTTGATTGCGAAACGTGACTGGGGCGTGACCCTTTCAAGCTAGCCAACACCCCATTCATCGCGCATACAGAGCGGCCCGTCATGCTTTAGCAGTGGGTTAAATGGGAGACTGGTGATGAAAGCGATCAAGCTGGGTTTGGTATCGGGATTGGCGCTGGGGATAAGCGCCCTTGTTGGCAGCACAGCCTTCTCGCAATCGCTCCCCGACCCTGACGAAAGCGCGCAAGGCGACGTCGCTGTCACGATCTACAACAACAATCTCTCGCTGGTTCAGGATGTGCGGCAGCTGGATATTCAGCGCGGGCGAAGCCGGGTCGAGTTTCCCGATGTCTCTGCCAGCATCCAGCCGCAAACGCTGAGTTTTGCTGCTCCCAACACCACAATCATCGAGCAGAATTTCGACTTCGACCTGCTGACCCCGGGCAAGATGATGGAGAAGGCGATTGGGCAGACGGTCACTCTGCTGCGCACCAATCCTGCCACCGGGCGCGAAACGCGCGAGCGGGCAAAGGTGCTTTCGACCGCAGGCGGCGTTGTCGTGCAAATCGGCAACCGGATTGAAGTGCTGCGCGATGATGGCTTGCCGGTCCGCGTGATCTTCGACCGCGTACCGCCAAACCTGCGCGCGCGCCCGACGCTCTCGGTCAATCTCGACAGCACACGCAGCGGCACCCGACCCGTTTCGATCCGCTATCTGACGCGGGGCCTTGGATGGAGTGCAGATTATGTCGCGCTTTATAACGAGGCTAACTCGTCGATCGATATGCAGGGCTGGGTCACGCTGACCAACAACACCGGCACTACCTTCAAGCAGGCGAAGACCCTGCTGGTTGCTGGCAATCCCAATGATCGCAACAGCCGCAGGACACGCGGCAACCGTAATCTGGTGACGCCTGGCACTGAGACCGCTGGGCGCGAGCGCTTGGGCGATTTCTACCTCTATCCGATCAGCGCGCGCACTACGATTGCCAATGCGCAGACGAAGCAAGTGAGCTTCCTCGATGTGCAATCGGTGCCTGCGCGAAAAATTTATGAGCGCACCGTTGGTTGGCTCGGCAATGATCGCAGCCCGGTAAATGTTGCCAGTTCAATCGCGTTTTCGACCTCGCGCGATCAGGGTCTGGGCGATGCATTGCCCGCTGGCACGGTCCGCTTTTACCAGCGCGACAGCCAGGGCACGCCGCAATTCATCGGCGAGAACGGCATCGGCCATACGCCGATGGGTAGCGAACTCTCACTGAAGACCGGCGATGCATTCGACATCTTCGTTCAGGCGGAGGTGGAAAAACGTGAGACAATCACCCGTTCGCAATGGGAACAGAGCGCGCGTTTCAAGGTCATCGAAGAAGGACAAGTCACCGCTCGGATTGAGGAAGAGCGCCGCCGCAACACCGATTTCTATCGCACAACGATGCGCTACACGCTCACCAACGCCAAAAGCACTCCGATCGAAGTGGACCTCACTCAAAGCGGGTTGGGGCGCAGATATTGGTCGCGCGATTATCGGATCATCAGCGAAGACATAACCGGCGAACAGATCAATTATGATCGTCGCAAATGGGTCGTGCCCGTGCCCGCCAATGGCAGACGCGTGATCCGCGTGACCTACGAAACGCGCTACTAGGGGGCGCGGCGTGAGCATGCGGCCCCCGCGCATTTACAAAGCAATCCTGACCGCGCTGGTCGCGGCTTTTGCGTCGCTCGCTTCGCCTGCCGCTGCGCAAGAACTGGGTATCTCCCCATCTGAGCGTCAGGTGGTCGATGCCTCCGATCCGCAATCGCTCTCTGTCACCATCTACCGCGATCCAGGGCGGGGCGAGGGGCAGGAGATGAACAAGGATTGGCCGCGCGGCTTCGCGATGATCAGCGAAACCCGCACGGTCACATTGCCAGCGGGCCAGTCGACGATCCGGTTCGAGGGTGTGGCCGAGGGCATGGTCGGCGTGAGCGCTATCGTGACCGGCCTTCCCGGCGGCACGATCGAGAAAAACCGCAATGCCGAGCTGCTCTCGCCCGCTGCGCTGGTGAACGGTGCGCTCGGCAATCGGGTGACTATCACGCGCACCAATCCGGTAACGGGCGAAGCTGTGCCCGAAAGCGCCATCGTCCGTACGCGCGCGGATGGCGGCCTGGTGCTGCAAACGTCGCAAGGGTTTGAGGCTGTGCGCTGCGCTGGCTTGCCAGAGAAACTGACCTTCGACCGGATACCGACCGGTCTTTCAGCCAAGCCGGTCTTCACCATCGACACGCGCGATGAGAGCGGTGGGACCTATCAAGTGGTGCTGACCTATCTGGCATGGGGCTTTGACTGGCAGGCGAACTATGTCGCGACCCTTCGCGAAGACGCAGAGGCCGGTCGAGACGGTACATTCAAGCTGGGCCTGCTTAGCTGGCTGACGATCCTCAACGATAATGGCCAATCGTTCGATGATGCCGAATTGCTGGTGATCGCTGGATCGCTGAGCATAGTAAGCGATTTCGATGCGCTGTCGGAAGAGCCAGTCGCTGCGCCCATGCGCCTTTCCTGCTATCCGATTGGCAGCACGGCGGCGGGCACGCCGGTTGCCTATCCTTCTCCTCCGCTCCCTGCAGCTATGGCCCCGATGGCTGACACGATTACAGTCACTGGGACGCGACGCGCTTCGAAACAAGAAAGCGTCGCAATGGTCACCAGCGTCATGGAAGCGGTCGAAGAGCAACTCGGCGATCTCAAGCTCTACCGTGTGCCAGAGCGGGTGGATGTCTCGGCCCAGGGCCTCAAACAGGTGGCGTTCCTCAATCGCCAGGATGTCGAGGCCAGCTACCTCTATCGCGCCACCTGCGGCTTCATGGTCACGCGCGATGGCGCCGATAATCCGGGTTTTGAGCCGACCCAGATGCTGCTTGTTACCAAGAACGAAGATGGGCGCGGGCTAGGGGTCGCACTCCCGCAGGGCAGTATGGCGTTGTTCGAACCGAGTTCTTTTGGTCCGCAATTGGTCGGCGATCTCAATATGCGCGATTATGCCGAGGATCAGGATATCGAGCTGGAACTGGGCCAGAGCAATCAGGTGTTTGCGCAATGCATTCCCGCGCCGGGGCCGGTGACGGAGCGCAATATGCGCAAATGGTTCACGATGAGGGCAAAGCTTACCAACGCCAATCCGCATTCGGTGCGGGTGCGAATGGATCTTGGCGAATCAGGCAATTGGGAAGCGCGCTGGAACGGTGTGAAAACGCGCATCAAAGATGGACGGATTGTCGCTGAAATCACCCTTCCGGCCAATTCGGAGCGCTCTGTTAGTTGGCGTATTCGCTCTGCCACATAGGGCCATGATCGCCTGAATTCTGGGGTTTTGGGCTGGCCATTTGGTCGGGCGCGGGTCGGGCTTGCGAAATTATTTTCGTTCCCCACTTGTTCTTGTGGAACAAACCCGATACAAACTAATCCAACAAGGGGTGGTCGATAACATCTCATCGACCCTAGGCAAGCGAAGGAGGCCGTGCGATGGCTGCAAGTCTGAAGCTGGTAGAGAAGGAAAAAGACGTGGACCGTCAAAAGGCACTCGATGCCGCGCTTGCGCAGATTGATCGCGCTTTCGGCAAGGGTTCGGCGATGAAGCTGGGCTCGCGAGAGGCGATGAATATTGAATCGATCCCCACCGGATCGCTGGGGCTGGATATTGCACTCGGCATTGGCGGCCTGCCCAAGGGTCGCGTGATCGAAGTGTATGGACCTGAAAGCTCGGGTAAGACGACGCTCGCCC
>JBCBDF010000249.1:0-3728 GCA_038529875.1 Pseudomonadota bacterium
CAGCGGAGCGAAGGCGCGCGCCGTTATCACACTGACTGGAAAGGGTTTTATCCGCTCCAACCGCTCGCCGATGACTTTGCATTGAGTGAGGCCCAGTGCTGTGACAGCGCTTTCCAGGAATTCCGCACGGCGTGCCCGCGATTCCACCAAGATGAAGGGTGTGCCCGGCAAAAGGGCCGCGAGGATAATCCCCGGAAACCCTGCACCAGTGCCAAGATCCATCCATGGGCTCCCATCTGGATCGGCAATTGTTTCACGTGGAACATGCGCAAGCAACTGCGCGCTGTCGGCAATATGGCGCTGCCAGATATGTGCTTCCGAAGGGCGGGAGATGAGATTTTGGCGCTGGTTTTCCTCCAGCAACAGGGCGGAAAAGCGCTCGATACGCTCCAGCGCCGCCGGATCGGCCCACGTCTCCACATAGGCGCGAGCCTGCGCTTCTGTCTCTATCAATGGGGTCTCAATCAAAGGGGTTCGCTCATGCGGCGGCTTGCCAGCGACGCGCATAGACCAGCAAGGCTGACAGGGCCGCAGGAGTCACCCCGGGCACTCGGCCTGCTGCTGCCAGCGTCGGTGGACGGGCGGAGCTCAACCGCTCGATCATTTCGCTCGACAGGCCCGGGACGTCTCCGAACGGAAAATCCGCCGCGAGGCTGAGCCCCTCGCTCGCCCGCAGATCACGCAATTCGGCCTCCTGGCGCGCCAGATAGGGCGCATAAGCCGCATCTTCGGACATCTCGGCAAGCAAATCACTATGCTCATTCAAATCGGCATCGAGCCAGGACTGGAGGTCATTCAGCTCCACCCCATCATGGCGCACCCACTCGGCTACCGGCTTCTCGCCACCGTCCCTGCGCACGGGCAGACCAGCATCTGCCAGAGCCTTTGAATGCAGCTTGTGATCGAAGACTGCTTCCAGATCGCCTCGGGCATTTTCGCGGGTTTCGAACCAAGCCCTTCGTTCATCACCTACGCACCCAGCCTCGATCCCCAGCCCTGTGAGGCGCGTTGAAGCATTGTTTGCCCGGAGCCTCAGGCGATATTCCGCCCGTGAAGTGAGCATCCGATAGGGCTCGCTCACGCCCTGCAAAGTGAGGTCGTCGATCATCACAGCAATGTATGAATTCGCCCGGTTGAGTGCGGGCGCAGCCTTGTCCGTCTCGGCGGCTGCCGCATGAAGGCCCGCGACCAGCCCTTGAGCCGCGGCTTCCTCATACCCGGTCGTACCATTGATCTGTCCAGCACAATATAGCCCGGGGATCGCCCTCACCTGCAGATCGGGCGTAAGCGCGCGCGGATCGATATGATCATACTCAACCGCATATCCGGGTTCGACGATTTCGGCACTGGCGAGCCCCGGCATTGCGCGGACCATATCGTGCTGCACATCGACGGGCAGCGAAGTGCTGATCCCGTTTGGATAGACAAGATGCGTGCTCAAACCCTCCGGCTCGAGAAACACCTGATGCCCGTCGCGATCGCCAAAACGGTGGATTTTGTCCTCGATTGACGGGCAATAGCGTGGCCCCGCGGCATCAATTGCGCCCGAAAACAGCGGAGAACGGTGCAGATTGGCCCGGATCGCGTCATGCGCGGCCTCAGTCGTACGTGTAATCGCACAGAACACCTGTGGGTTCGTGCGCTTGTTGGTAACCGCCGACATTGTCCAGCGATCGTCATCCGATGCCTGCTCGGGCAATACCGCCCAATCAATGGTCCGTCCGTCGATCCGGGGCGGTGTGCCCGTCTTCAGCCGCGCCATTGGCAGATTGGCACCGCGAAGCTGCTGTGCGAGGCGCAAGGCGGAGTTTTCGCCAATCCTGCCGCCCTCAAAGCGTTCTTCGCCGCGAAACAGGGTTCCGCCAAGGAATGTGCCCGTGCACAGGATTACACGTGCAGCGGCCAACGCCGTGCCATCGGCAAGCTCCAGACCGGCGACCCGCCCGCCTGATAGCGTCAGCGCCGCGGCCTCGCCTTCTATCAATGTCAAATTGGCCTGCGCGCGGACAATCCGCTGCACCTCCGCCTTGAACAGTTTGCGATCCGCCTGAACCCGTGGGCCCCACACCGCGCTTCCCTTAGACTGGTTGAGCATCCGATAATGGATCGCCCCGGCATCCGCTGCCCGGCCAAGGACGCCGTCGAGCGCATCAACCTCGCGAACTAGGTGGCCTTTGCCCAATCCACCGATCGCAGGATTGCAACTCATTGCGCCAACCGCCCCGAGATCGAAACTGACGAGACCTGCACGCGCGCCTATCCGGGCCGCCCCGCAGGCAGCCTCTACCCCGGCATGCCCGCCGCCAATCACCAAAACATCGAATTTGTGCATGCCGATTAAATAGGGTGTGGAGCCGGACCCGTCAAAGATGTTTCACGTGAAACACTGCCTGAAATGCCCCGATTCGTGCGGAATTGGAGCCTAAGACGCCCGAAAGGCCTATTTTCCGATGCAAAACCGCCCAAACAGGGCGTCAAGCATGTCCTCGGTGGTCGCCTTACCAATCAACCTGTCAAAGGCGGCACGCGCCTGCCTCAGCTCCTCGGCACAGAGCAACAGATCGGTTTGCTGCCCCGCCCCGCGTAATGCCTGCGCGGCGTCGCTCAAGACCGCATGCTGGCGCGCGTTGAGCGCCGCTTCGCCAGGACGCGGCATGGCCCCTCGCGCGACCTCAACCAGCGCTTGTTTCAGTTCAGCAATGCCCTGCCCCGTGGCGGCTGAAACTTCAAACCGGGCCGACGCCTTCGGCACAAAATCCGACGCATCTTTCCGCGCAGCGATTTCCCACGATCCAGCAGGCCCCTCGCTCTCCGCCCCCAACCATAGCACCAAATCGGCGCGTCCAATCTGATCTTGAGCGCGATCGATGCCGATTTGCTCGATGGTGTCGCTGCTGCGATCACGCAAGCCAGCGGTATCGACGAAACTGAACGGAATGCTGGAAATCGCGACATTGCGCTCAATCACATCGCGGGTTGTTCCGGCGATGTCGGAGGTGATCGCCGCCTCGCTCTCTATCAAAGCGTTAAACAATGTCGATTTGCCCGAATTGGGTGGCCCGGCGAACACCACACGGTAGCCCTCGCCCAGCTTTTCCGCGCGCGGCCGAGCAAGCCACTGTCCAAGCTCACCCGATAGGACAGCCAAATCACTCGCAAATTGCGGCGGAAGTTCGGAAACATCATCCTCATCAGAGAAATCCAGCGCAGCCTCGATCTGCGCCGACAATTGCAGCACTTCGCTGCGCCACGCATCAACCTGCGCAGAAAACGCGCCGCCCGCCATCTGGATCGCCGCCGCGCGCTGTAACTCGGTCTCGGCACTGAGCAAATCGCCCAACCCCTCTGCCTCGGCCAGATCGATCCGACCGTTGGCAAAGGCACGGCGGGTAAACTCCCCCGCCTCCGCTGCGCGCAATCCCGATATCGCCGCCAAGGCTTTGGAAACAGCTGAAAGCACCGCTCTGCCCCCATGGCAGTGAAGCTCAGCCAGATCCTCACCCGTCACGGTGTTGGGTCCGGGAAACCATAGTACAAGCACGGAATCGAGCGGCTCGCCGGTCATATCGCGCAAAGTAGTCAGAGAAGCGCGCCGCGGCGTAAATGTCCGACCCGCCAGCCTCTTAAGCGCAACACCGGCCTCCGGCCCGCTCACACGGATCACTCCGATCGCCGCGGGCGGCGAGCCGCTGGAAATGGCGAAAATCGAATCACTCATCGGTGAAGGC
>JBCBDF010000250.1:0-3720 GCA_038529875.1 Pseudomonadota bacterium
TGCCGCACAC
Organism: Pseudomonadota bacterium; assembly: GCA_038529875.1. Classification (GTDB taxonomy): domain Bacteria; phylum Pseudomonadota; class Alphaproteobacteria; order Sphingomonadales; family Sphingomonadaceae; genus Erythrobacter. The sequence continues at coordinate 11 of JBCBDF010000250.1, forward strand.
TTTGTATGCCCGGTATCTGGCGCAGACCGGATCGCGCAGTTTTGCAACGTAGGACGTGATGTCGGCGGTCACCATCTTGCCATCCGCCGGGGTCTTTTCCGCGATATATTCAGCCAAGTCCTCGGCATTGCGATCATACAGCGCTTCCGGTCCGGTTGCGGCAATATCGGTGAGCGCTTCAGCGAGATCGCCATTGCGGACAAGCGATCCGACCGGCAGCGGTTCGCCATCTGCGCCAAAGAAAACCGCACGCGCCTCTCGGGTCAGGCCTGCGCGTTCCTTGCGGCTGGAAAGCGATTCGTTAAGCCGCACATTCATACGGAAGCCTTTGTCAGCGAGTACGATCGCAGGCTGGAACAGCTCGGCCCAATCGAGCTTCCCATGCGCGGCATGTGCCTTTGCAGCGAGGGCGATATTGCCGGGGACGCCGACGCTGAGGCCGGAGAGCACGCGGGTTTCGCGCGGCAAGCGTTCGCCATCGTCGTCCAGAAAACGAGTGCCTGTTGCCGCGCGCGGCGCTGTTTCGCGACCATCATAGGTTAGCAATTCCCTGCCGTTTCCGTCCGCACGCACCAGAAAGCCGCCGCCGCCAATGCCAGAGCTTTGCGGTTCCACCACTGTCAGCGCGACCATTACGGCAATGGCTGCATCCGTCGCCGACCCGCCCTTTGCCAGTATCGCTTCGCCTGCGGCGGTCGCGCGTGGATCGGCGCTGCTGACGGCACCGGAGCGGGTGATTTCGGCTTGGGTGGCGGGGCTGCTCGCGACCTCTTGCGAGCCGTAGGCGGCGCAACCGGTGAGCAATGCCGCGCTGGCGGCACATGCAAAGAAACGTTTGATCATGGTCGCTTCGCTATTCGGTTCCGACCGCCTCTTCAAGCCGCGTGAAGCCATCGCGCTTCATCAATCGCTCCAAACCGTGGGCGATGCGCGCGCCCAAGCCCGGCCCTTCATAGACCATCGCGGAATAGATCTGGACCAGGCTCGCGCCCGCGCGGATTCGCTCCCACGCATGCTCGGCGCTGGCAATGCCGCCGACCCCGACCAGCGGGATTGCACCACCCGTCGCTGCGCGGAAATCGCGCACGCGCTGCAAAGCCAGCTCTCGCAAGGGCGCACCGGATAACCCGCCGCTCTCACCCGCATGGTGCGAGCGCAAAGTCGGGCGTGATATTGTGGTGTTGGAGACAATCAGCGCGCCAAGCTTCTTGTCGAGGGCAATGCGCGCAATCGCATCGATGTCGTCCTGCATCAGGTCCGGCGCGACCTTTAGGAAGATCGGCGGCAGGCTCTCAAGCCCCGCGCCGGCTTCTGCGCGCGCAGCAATCACAGCGTCGATCAGGTCGCTAAGGGCGTCCTCATCCTGCAAGGCGCGCAGGCCAGGTGTGTTAGGGCTGGAGACATTGACCGCGAGATAGCTCGCCAGCGGCGTCATCATCCGCGCCATCGTGGCGTAATCGGCGATGCGATCGTCCGAATCCTTGTTTGCACCTATGTTAACGCCGACAATGCCGGGGCGATTTTTGCGCGCCGCGAGCCGGGCCAGCGCAGCGTCGGCACCCGAATTGTTGAAGCCCATGCGGTTGATCACCGCCTTGTCTTCCACCAGGCGGAACAGGCGCGGTTTGGGATTGCCTGCCTGAGGGCGCGGCGTAATCGATCCGACCTCGGTAAAGCCGAAGCCGAGGCCGAGCAGCTGGTCGGGAACCTCGGCATCCTTGTCGAATCCAGCTGCAACACCAACAGGGTTGGGAAAGTGCAAGCCAGCGACATCCACGGCGGTCGGGCCAGCGCTGGCCGGTGCGCGAATCGGCGATGCCTTCAGCGCTGTCACACCCAGACGATGCGCGGTTTCCGAATCGAGCGAAAAGATGGCGGGGCGGAGGAGTTTAAACAACATAAGTGCGCGCTATCGCAAGATTCGCAGATTTGTCGAGGCTGCTCACGCAATGGAATCGAATAAAAAATTGCACCACAATGCGATTTGTCGTTTGCATACAATTATTCACCGCAAAGTTAGTCTAGCAAAATCGTGCGACCCGAAGGGCTCGGAGCAGTGATGCGAAGAGTTCCTCAACTTCAATAGGGCGGTTCTCACCTGAGAGCCGCCCTTTTTTTGTTTGAATTCACACACAAGGGGGGTAGGCCACGCTCAGCGGGGCGCACTCGATGACCGACTTCAACGATCCGATGATGAACGACCACAGCGTGGACTTTACCGGTTCGGATTTCGAGCTCACCCCGGCGTCGCTTATTTCAGTCGACTACATCGCGCCACCCGCAGCGATCAGCGATTACGTGACGACGCTGTACCACTTCCGCTGCGAAGAGACGGTCATACGCGATATCCAGCCCGCCTCGATCGGGCACCTCAGCATCTTTCCCTATGGCAAGGGTGAGATGCTGTTCTCCAGCGGGCATCGCGACCCCAATCCAGAAGTTGCAGTGCTGGCCCCGCTTTCCACCGCGACGCCGATTGTCGTCGATGGCCCGTTCCATGCGTCTGGTGCTGCGCTCACCCCATTGGGCTGGGCTGCGCTCACCAAATTGCACGCTGGCGAGCATGGCAACCGGATGTACGAGGCGCGCGATGTGCTGGGCGCGGACATCGCGGCTGTCGGAGAACGGCTCAACGCTGGATACCGTGCTGGCAAGCTGAGCGGGCGCGAGTGTGCGCTGGAGATAGGCGCCTACATCGAAGGGCGGGCACGGCCAATCAATCCGCGCCACGCTGAGCTGATTCGCATCGTCAACCAGTGGCTCGGAGCTTCGCTCAATCCCGAGCTCAGCGATCTAATGGCGGCCGCAGCCTATTCCGAGCGTCAGGTTCAGCGGCTGGTCGAGCGTTATTTCGGCCTGCCACCGCAGGCGCTGGCGCGGAAATATCGCGCTTTGCGTGCAGCCGCGCTGCTATCCTTCCCGCAGCTGACCCCTGAATATGAGGCTGAGCTGGCCGAAGCGTTCTTCGATCAGTCGCACATGATTCGCGAAATCCAGCGTTTCGCCGGTCGCACTCCGGCGCGACTGCGCGACGATGACAGTCCGTTCCTGAGCGAAATGATCGACCCAAAAAACTTTCGCGAGTTGGGATAACGCACGCCGCAATCGTGGCACCAAATGCATTCCCCTACGTTAGACCACTTAAGTACACTCCAGAGGATTTTAGATGCGCCCTATCGCCGGACTGATCTGTTCCACTCTTGCCATCGCCGCCGCTGCCTGCGCGCCAACGGCTCAACAGGTCGCACCCAGCGCCGCGCCGGTCCTGCCTGCCCCAACCGCCGCGCCTGCGCCGAAGCTTGGCGTGTTCTTTGAGCAATATGACGATGCGCAGCTCGCATTGTCGCCGCAGGCCAAGGCCTATCGCGGCATCCGCGATGGTGACTACGGAAAATGGAATGACCGCAGCGATGCAGGCGCTCAACGTCGCGAGCAATTGCTGCAAAACTACGTGTTGGAAATTCGCTCGATTTATGATGGCGTGCCGCTGCGCGCTTCAGATGCGCTTTCCCTGCGTTTGTTCGAGGCAATGGCGGAGCGCAGCGCGCGGACACACAAATATCGCGAGAACGTCTATCTGTTCAACCAGATGCGCGGCGCGCAAAGCCAACTGCCCGCATTTCTGATCAACATCCACCGGGTCGACACTGTCGAGCATGCGGAGGCCTATGTCAGCCGGATCGACGGTATGGGCGAGGTAATCGACACGC
>JBCBDF010000251.1:0-3698 GCA_038529875.1 Pseudomonadota bacterium
AAGCCAGCATGCTGCTCGCGCAGGAACGCGGCCCGTGCCCGGATGCTGCTGACATGGGCGCGATGGAACGCTTCAGCTGCAAGATGGCGATCGCGCCGACCGCGTCGATCAGCATCATTTGCGGCGGCACATCCGCCTGCATCGAGCCGATCCCGGCGAACATCTACACGCACAAGACATTGTCGGGCAGCTTCATCGTCAAGAACCCCTATCTGGAAGAGGTGCTGCGCGAGAAGTCGAAGGATTCCAACAATGTGTGGAACTCGATCCTGGAGAAGGGTGGCAGCGTCCAGCATCTCGACTTCCTCTCTGACGAGGAAAAGGCCGCGTTCAAAACCAGCTTCGAAATCGACCAGCGCTGGCTGCTCGAATTCGCCGCCGACCGCGCGCCATACATCGATCAGGCGCAGTCACTGAACCTGTTCATTCCGGCCGATGTCGACAAATGGGATCTGATGATGCTGCACTTCCAGGCGTGGGAGAAAGGCATCAAGTCGCTCTATTATCTCCGTTCGAAATCGGTCCAGCGCGCAGGCTTTGCCGGCGGGGTCGAGGCGGACAACACCGCCGACGCACCTGAAATCGCGCTTAAGGCCGAACTTGGCGAACAGCAGACCGATTACGAGGAATGCCTGAGCTGTCAGTGACAGGCTGACTAATGAAACTAGAGAAAGCCCCCGCGAGCGAAAAGCTTTCGGGGGCTTTTCATTGCCGCAAAGACGTGGTTGAATGGCGAACGCTATGAAAACACGTAAGACTTCTCGCATTCCTATCGATGCTGTTGGCTCGTACCGCACATCGCGCGGGATGCAGTGGGATGTCGAGCTTGCCGATCTTTCGGAGGGCGGCTGCCGGATTTTCGATCCGCGCGGGCGCGCTGAACTCGGCCAATATGTCCGGCTCTACATCGCTGGCACCGGTCCGCATCTGGCCGAAGTCGCTTGGCGTAGCGGAGAGAATGTCGGCTTTGCCTTCACGCGCCCTTTGCCCGAGCGTGTCTTCACATCCATCGCCGCTGCCGATGGTCAGGATGCCGCTCCTGTCGATACGACCGCCAATGCGCCCGGCGTGCCGCGCCGGTTCGTGTGAGCGGCTTTTCATCATTGTGCGGCAAATGACGCTCGGCACGCTCCTCCCAGCCGTTCTGCTGTTTATCGCCTTCACCGACATTCCGATTTTTATGTTTCTGCGCGCTCGCGGCATGATGAAAGACAGGCTGGCGAATATCCTGTCCTTCGTCTCGCTCTCGCTCCCGCTGCTGACTTATGGCATACTCCGGTATGTCACGCCGGATATCGGCGCGATGGAGGTGATGTAGATCATGCAACCGGAAATCTGGATCGGAATAGCGGGAACGGTCTTTGCGCTGGCGTTCCTGTTCAATGGCTGGCGGATGAGCCGCGGCGATCAGTCTGGCCACGCCGCCAATGCCGGGCGTCTGCATATCGTTGTCGCGATCGCTTTCCTGCCCTTCCTGTGGATGGCTGTCGTGGCTGCCGCATCATGAGCGGGGGTATGAGTTCCAGCGTAGGCGCCGCGCGTATCCTCACCACCCTCGGGCTGATCGTGCTGCTGTCGGCCTGCGCGAACCAGATCGACGCGGGCGTTTCCACCGCCGAAGACACGCCGGGTTTCCTGTGGGGCCTGTGGCACGGGTTTATCTTCCCGTGGGCGTTTATCGGCTCGCTGTTCAGCCCGGATATCGCGGTCTATGCCGTTCCCAACAATGGCGGCTGGTACGATTTCGGCTTCTTCGTCGGGGTCACGGTGCTGGGCGGCGGCAGTTTCTTTGGTTCCAAGAAAAGCCGCGGGGGCTGACGCGATCCGATAAGGGTGCGCCCGCGCTTCTATCTGACCAGTCGCACAGACTTTTCGACTTCGACGATCTCGATCCGGTTCCTGCCATTGCGCTTGGCATTGTAGAGCGCGGCATCGGCCATCTCGATCATATCGTCGCGCGATAGGCCGGCGGTCGCACTCGATATTGCAACCCCAACGGAGGTGGTGACTGTGCTTGTACCGCCGAGCCGCTCGGTGGGCTTAAGCGTCTCGACCGCCAAGCGGACTTTGTCGGCGATCGCTGCTGCCTGGCCTTCTTCGCTCTCGCGCAAGGCAGCGACAAATTCCTCTCCGCCATAGCGCGCAACCACGCCATCCACCTCGGCGAATATCCGTTCCAGCGCGCGGCCGACCATGATCAGGCATTGGTCGCCTGCCTGATGGCCATTGGTGTCGTTGAAGCTCTTGAAGTGATCGAGATCGATCATCATCACCGCGATCCGGCCTGGTTTGAGCAGGCGTTGAGCATCGCCCGACTGGCTGAGAAACGCGATCCGTCTGGTAAATGCGCGTTCGAAATAGCGGCGATTGGGTATGCCGGTGAGTGGATCGCGCTCCGACAATTCGCGCAGGGCGCGGTTGGCCTGGCTCAAGTCACGCGAAATCGCCTGGGCGCGCAGGCTCAACAGGAAATTGTGCTCACGCAGGCGGCTGGTTCGGTAGGCCAGCGGCAATGTGGCCAGCGCTACGATAGCCAGCAGCAACAGGTAATCGAGGTGCGCGACCAGATCGAAACCCCCGCTTATCATCAGCGTGCCGAACGCGGTGATGATGAAAGCGCTGTCAAAGGCGATCAGGCTTCGGATCGACAGGGGCAGGATGACATTGCCCAGCCCCAGCACGAGCGCCGTTGCGCTGAGATAGCGCGCCACGTTTTCCGCCAACATATGCGGCACCAAATGGACGAGCACCGCGACAAAGGCGATTGGTGCTGCGCCGACGCAGAAGGCCATGATCCGGCTCCATCCGCGCGCGCCGGCAATCAGGCCGAGCAATACGATCGGCGCGACGGCGAGAACTCGCAATATCGCCCCTTCCGTGGCGATCGATGGGTTCAGAAGCAGGTCGAACACGATGGTCGCCAGCACAACCAGCAGGCCAAAGGTTAGGTGGAACTTCTGCTCGGTCGCCCGGATGGCATGGTTTTCATGGACGAATGTTGCCTGCACGATGGCGGGCCAGGAGCGCACGCCATTGCCTGCGCGAATGATGTTGTCGATCTGCGCCGCGTCGTGGATGACGGGAGGGGTGTTGCCGGTCGATACGGGATCGTCGGTGGGATGAGCCACGGCGCGTTCGCCCACGACCCTTCGTGCGGTCGCGCGCGCGCCGCTATCCAGCCCGTTTTCGGCCGGGAAAGTATGCCCCAATTCACCCATTGAGATAGGCCTAGGCGCATCTACTTAATTGGGCGTTAGGAAGACGCGAAATTGTGTGCCCTTGCCGACACTTGCATGAAGCTCACGCAAGATAGTGCATGCGCTGCAAGAGGCGGGCTCCATGCGCCACCCGGCCAACGGTCTGACTCAGAATTTGCACGGTTTATCCCCGGCGTTGAGTCCCTGCTTGCCTTCGTTTTCGTAGTTTGATTCCCTATATGAGTCGCTGAACACTTTTTAAGGAACACAACATGTCGTTGCTCGAAGCCCGTAAGACCTACAAGCCCTTTGAATATCCGTGGGCGTACGACTTCTGGAAACGCCAGCAACAGATCCACTGGATGCCCGAAGAAGTGCCTCTGGGCGAGGATTGCCGCGACTGGGCGCAAAAGATCACCGAGCATGAGCGCAATCTGCTCACGCAAATCTTCCGCTTCTTCACCCAGGCCGATGTCGAGGTGCAGGATTGCTATCACGACA
>JBCBDF010000252.1:0-3674 GCA_038529875.1 Pseudomonadota bacterium
GGCGAGATCACCCACGCCATAGCCCAACTTCTCACGGAGTTTGATTTTGCTGTCTGCCGCTCCGGTCAAACTCAATACCTTTCAGCCCGGATCGGAGGGTAAGGGAGCGCCCAAGTCAAGCTAAGCCTCAGGCGCTACGATGAGGTTTCGATATTTTCTCGATGGTTTGGGTGGAGGTTAGACAGCCTTACCCTCAAAATCGGCAGCCGAATGACGCTCCAGCAGCTGCGCGTCTTCATCGCCCCATGTCTTGTTGACGATGCGCCCGCGCTTCACCGCTGGCCGGGCCGAGATTTCCTTCGCCCAGCGAGCGACATTTGCGTATTCGTCGATTGAGAGGAATGTCTTGGCGTCGTTGTAGATTTTGCCTTCGACGAAGGGTGCGAGCCAAGGGTAATTCGCCATATCGGCGATGGTGTATTCATCGCCCGCAAGAAAGCGGCTTTCGCCCAGGCGCTGGTCCGCGACGTCGAAAATCCGCTTGGTCTCCATCGCATAGCGGTTGATCGGATATTCGTATTTCTCCGGCGCATAGGCGTAGAAATGGCCAAACCCGCCGCCGATGAAAGGGCCGGTGCCGACCTGCCAGAACACCCAGCTCATCGTTTCGGCGCGTGCAGCCGGGTCGGTCGGCAGAAACTCGCCGAATTTCTCCGCCAAGTGGAGCAGGATCGCAGCGGATTCGAACACGCGGAAAGGTGTATCGCCGCTCTTGTCGAGCAGGGCGGGAATCTTCGAATTCGGGTTGATGTCGACAAAGCCGCTGGTGAATTGCACGCCTTCGCCAATATTGATTGTGTAGGCGTCGTATTCTGCGCCGGTGTGGCCCAGCTCCAGCAATTCTTCGAGCATGATGGTGGCCTTCACCCCGTTCGGTGTGGCGAGCGAATAGAGCTGAAACGGATTGTCGCCCTGCGGCAATTCCTTGGTTTCGCGCGCCCCGGCGGTGGGCCGATTGATGTTCGCGAACCGACCGCCGGATTCGGTGTCGGCGCTCCAGACGGCAGGCGGGGTGTAGGTGGGATCGGCCATAAAAATCAGCTCCTTTTGTGCAGGATTGCTTGGTCTGGTTCGTGACGTGGGGGATCGTGGTTACGAGCGCAAGGCTGACGAAGCGCCGAATGAGTGCGGATTTACTATGCCGCCCTAAAGCATAGCTTGCGAGATGTATCCCTTTCGGATACTTGGCGATTGCAATGCATTTGGCCGGACATAAAATTCGTGCGTGGCGCGAGGCGCACGATCCGCCGCTTTCGGCGGAGGCTTTCGGCGCGCAATATGGCGATGGCACTCCCAAAGGCTGGCCCAGTCGCACCGTTTATGGCTGGGAGGCTAAGGGCAAGGTCGCGCGGCCCAAGGTGCAAAAGCGGCTGGCCGAGCTTGGCATTTGCGATCCCGCCGACTGGTTGGAACCTGCACCGTCCGACCCCATTTCGAATACGTCCGAAACCTCCGCTGAGCTAAAATATCCCGCTAAGAAAGCACCGCGAATGAGCGACCAAACCCATCCCTTCTACGACATGCACAGCCACGGCTTTGTCCGGGTGGCGACCTCCACGCCTCAGTCACGCCCCGCAGATGTTGCCTACAACACGGCGGGCGTCATTGCGGAGGCTCAGAAGGCGCATGCGCAAAATGTCGATTTGGTGGTCTATCCCGAGCTGACGCTCTCATCTTATGCGATTGACGACTTGCTGTTGCAGCAAGCGATCCTGGCACGGGTGGAAGAGGCGCTGGGCGAAGTGATCGAGGCTTCGAACGAGATTTCGCCCGTGCTCGTCATAGGCGCGCCGTTGAAGCGTGGTGACAAGGTCTACAATTGCGCCATTGTGATCGCTGGTGGCGAAGTGCTGGGCGTGATTCCGAAATCGTATCTGCCGAATTACCGCGAGTTTTATGAGAAGCGCTATTTCGCGCATGGCCGGGGCTGCGAAGACCTATGGATTGCTGTGGCAGGCGAGGAGGTGCCGTTTGGCACCGATCTCGTTTTCGCGGCGGGCAACCTGCCCGGCTTCACATTCGGCGTTGAGATTTGCGAAGACTTCTGGGCGCCCACCCCGCCGGGTACGATGGCGGCGCTGGCAGGGGCACAGATCCTGTGCAATCTCTCCGCCTCACCGATCACGATTGGCCGCGCGGATGATCGCCATTTGCATTGCCGCTCCAGCTCATCGCGCTCAATCTGCGCCTATGTCTATTCCGCCAGCGGGCATGGTGAGAGCACGACCGACCTTGCATGGGATGGTCAGGGCGTAGTTTACGAGCTTGGCGAGCTGATGGCGGAAAGCGAGCGTTTCGACCTCAAACCGGAGCTGTGTGTGGTCGATATCGACACGCAGCGGATCGCCGCAGAGCGCAATCGCAACCAGACTTTCGCGGACGCCGCCGAGGCGCATGGGCGGCCGGAAGACACTTATCGCCGCGTCGTGTTCGAGCATGCGTATGGCGAAGGTGACATTGGCCTCAATCGCCCTGTGCGCCGCTTCCCCTTTGTGCCGAACAACCGCTACACGCTGGATGAGGATTGCTACGAAGCCTTTAACATTCAGGTCGATGCGCTGATGCGGCGGATCACTGCGACCCACGCGAAATCGCTGGTGATCGGCATTTCTGGTGGGCTCGATTCCACTCACGCGCTGATCGTGGCGGCCAAGGCCTGCGACCGGCTGGGCATGCCACGCACAGCCATTCGCGGCTACACCATGCCAGGCTTTGCCACCTCGGACAGTACCAAGTCCAATGCCTGGAAACTGATGGAGGCGATGGAGATCACCGCCGAAGAAATCGACATCAAACCGGCGGCAAGCCGGATGCTGGAAGACATGGGCCATCCGTTTGCCGATGGTGAGCCAGCCTATGATGTGACATTCGAGAACGTGCAAGCGGGCCTGCGCACCGACTACCTTTTCCGGCTCGCGGGGCAGCATTCCGGCTTCGTCGTCGGCACGGGTGACCTCTCAGAGCTGGCGCTTGGCTGGTGCACCTATGGCGTGGGCGATCACATGAGCCATTACGGCGTCAATGCGGGCGTGCCCAAGACACTGATCCAATATTTGATCCGCTGGACGATAGAGACCGAGCAATTCAGCGATGCATGCAGCAAAGTGCTGGGCGCGGTGTTGGATACCGAAATATCGCCCGAGCTTGTGCCTGCCGGTGAAGATGGCGCGATGCAAAGCACCGAGGAGCGGATTGGGCCGTATGAGCTCAACGACTTCTTCCTGCATCACACGATCCGATACGGGCAAAAGCCGTCGAAGATCGCGTTCCTTGCCTGGCATGCGTGGCAGGATGCGAGCGCTGGGTTGTGGCCGACAGGTTTCCCGGACGCGCGCAAGAACGAATATGATCTTGCGACGATTGCCGAATGGCTGGAAAAATTCTTGCATCGCTTCTTCGGCTTCAGTCAGTTTAAGCGCAGTGCGCTACCCAATGGACCAAAGGTCAGTTCCGGCGGCGCGCTGTCCCCGCGCGGCGATTGGCGAGCGCCCAGCGACGCCGTGGCCGATGTATGGCTTGAGGAGCTCAAACAAAACGTGCCGGAGAGCTAATAGGCTCCCCGGCACGCGCTTTCGTGGTGCTTGGCCTAGCCGCGATCGATTGAGAAGCGGCCTGGTCCCAATGCAGCGACGGCAAACATGCCGCCCGCAATGGCAAGGTTTTTCAAGAACGCC
>JBCBDF010000253.1:0-3670 GCA_038529875.1 Pseudomonadota bacterium
TATCCATCGTCTCGCGTGCGATGCGCTGGCGCTTCTCCGGCTTCTTGATGAAATGCAGCGTGCGCATATTGTGCAGCCGGTCTGCCAGCTTCACCAGCAGCACGCGGATATCCTCGCTCATCGCGAGCAGGAATTTGCGCAAATTCTCCGCCGCCCGCTCGTTCTCCGGCATCGCTTCGATTTTGGAAAGCTTGGTCACCCCATCGACCAAGCGCGCGACATCCTTGCCGAAATGCTCCTCGATCTCTTCTATCGTCACCAGCGTGTCTTCGACGGTATCATGCAGCAAAGCGGTGATGATGGTCTGCTCGTCCAATTGCAGGTCAGTCATCAGGCCTGCGACTTCGATCGGGTGGCTGAAATATGGATCGCCGCTCGCGCGCTTTTGCGAACCATGTTTCTGAACAGTGTAGACATAGGCACGGTTGAGCGCCGCCTCATCAGCGCTCGGGTCGTATTCCTTAACCCGCTCAACCAGTTCGTATTGCCTCAGCATCGGTGTGAATGTGCGGGGTGAACGCGATTATTGCAACGCAATTTCGCAGTGCAGCAAGCAAAACGCTTTTTGCGCCAGCGCAATAGGGCCTGCTCACCACCGAATATCTACTTATGCCTGCCCTAGGCACTCGCAAAGTAAAGCGCCCTAGCTTTACAGGCATGACGAATACGATTCCCACGACCGGCGAACGACTGGCCGGTGCAACAGGTCTGGTGTCCCTGCTCGCCGCTCTTGCGGGCGTGGCGGCTATCGCGCTTGGCATATTGGGCGGGGATTCGCTGCTTTACACCGCGGAAGGTGTGATCGCGATTTTGCTGCTGGCTTTGGGCCTGCGCGAGGCCGGCTCGCGACTTCACCTGAGGCGGCAAACGCGCGAACTGCGCTCCAATATGCGTGAGATAGAAGAGAAGAACCGCCTTCTCAATCTGACCGAGGCGAACGCCCATGTTGGCCATTGGCGATTGGACCTGACCACCGATGATGTGTTCTGGTCAGAGGGCACATTCGCGATCCACGGCGTCGAAGGGACGCAATCTCCAGACCTGGCAAGCGCGATCGATTTCTATCATCCCGACGATCGCGAGAGCGTTACGCATTCAATCGAATCCTCTCGCCGGACGGGCGAGCCATACGCATTTCGCGCCCGCATCATTCGAACTGATGGCGCAATACGGCACACCGAGACGGTCGCACGGGTGGAATTTGACGAGCTTGGATCACCGATCGCGATGTTCGGCGTTTTTCGCGACCGCACCGACGAGGAAAAAATGCAGGAGCAGCTGCGCGAGGCACGCGATAAGGCGCGGGCGCTGGCTGATGCCAAGAGCACATTCCTGGCCAAAATGAGCCATGAAATCCGTACCCCCATGAACGGTGTGCTAGGCTTCACCGAGTTGTTGCAGGCAAGCGAACTCGATCCGGAGCAACGCCGCCATATCGACCTGATCGCTGAATCCGGCCAATCGCTTCAGACCCTGTTGAACGACATCCTCGATCTGACCAAGATCGAGGCCGGACACATCGAAATCGACCCCAACCCCACCGAGATCGCGACGCTGATCCATCGGGTAGCGCAAATGATCGAGCCTCTGGGTCGCGAAAAGGCGCTCAAAGTGGAACGTGTCGTCGATTCTGCGCTGCCGCCAATGGTGCTGGTCGATTCCCTGAGACTGCGCCAGATCCTCACCAATCTGATGCAAAACGCTGTGAGGTTTACCGATCATGGCAAGATCAGGATCTCTGCAGTGAGGCGCGCCGACAAGCTTGAAATCCTGGTCGCTGATACTGGTATAGGGATAGAGCCAGACGCCCAGGAGACGATCTTTGCCGCCTTCGCTCAGATAGACGACGCCGCTGCAAGCGAACGCGGAGGGACCGGATTGGGCCTGGCGATTTGCCGCCAGTTGACCGAGCTTATGGACGGGACGCTTACCGTCCGCAGCATACCCGGGAAAGGGTCGGCCTTCACGCTCACCCTGCCGCTGCTCATCGCCGATGATGCACCCACAATTTCATCTAGCCCCAAGCAAGTGGAGCCCTCAGGGTATTTCGCAGATCGACGCATCCTGCTGGCCGAGGACTTCGACATAAATCGCGAGCTGCTGGGCCAGATGGCACGGCGTCTGGGCCTTGAGCTGACTATGGCAGAAGATGGCGCAGAGGCGGTCGAGATGGTTGAGCTGGCACAGCGAGACGGGCACCCGTTCGAACTGGTCCTGATGGATATCCGTATGCCTAGGATGGACGGGTTGGAGGCCAGCAAAGCGCTGCGCGCGAAAGGCTTCGATCAGGCGGGCCTGCCGATCCTTGCCCTCACCGCCAATGCATTTGAGGATGACGTAGCCACCTGCATCGAGGCGGGTATGCAGGAGCACTTGGCCAAGCCAATTTCAATCGAGACCCTTCGCATGGCGCTAGAACGCTGGCTCCCAGATCCACGCCAACGCGCGGCCTGATCGCTCAACTTTTGCGGTTGAGACGCCACTATTCGCCTAACTCCACGTGGCTCGCGGTGGCAGGCTCATCAGGATTGCGTCGATATTGCCGCCGGTCTTGAGGCCGAACAGTGTCCCACGATCATAGACCAGATTGAACTCAGCGTAGCGCCCGCGATATTCGAGCTGTTGCGCAACATCTGAGTCGTTGAACTCGCTCTCCATCCGCCCGCGCACAAGCTTGGGATAGATGTCGAGGAAGGCTTTGCCCACGTCCTTTGTGAAGGCGAGATTGCGCTCGAAGCTCGCCCCATCTTCGCATTCGAGGTGGTCGTAGAATATCCCGCCAACCCCGCGATGCACTTCGCGATGAGGTATGTAGAAATACTCGTCCGCCCACTTCTTGTAGCGCTCATAATAGGTTGGATTGTGCGCCATGCAGGCAGCCCGCATGCTGGCGTGAAAGGCCTCGGTGTCTTCTTCGTAGGGAATCGGCGGATTTAAATCCGCACCGCCGCCAAACCATGCTTTGCCCGTCGTCAGGAAGCGGGTGTTCATGTGCACGGCGGGCACATGCGGATTCGTCATATGCGCGACTAGCGAGATGCCGGTGGCGGAAAAGCTAGGGTTCTCCGCACTTGCCCCGTTCACTTGCCCGGCGAATTCTTTGCTGAAATTGCCGCGAACGGTCGAGACATTGACGCCGACCTTCTCGAACACTTTGCCCTTCATCAGGCCCTGAGTGCCGCCGCCAGGGTCCTCATTGCCTTCCTCTTCGCGTTCCCAAGGGGTGTACTCGAAGCTCGCATCAGAGCCTGCTTGACGCTCAATCGCCTCGAAGGCGGCGCAGATCTGATCCCGCAAGCTTTCAAACCATGCGCGCGCCTGGTGTGTTTGTTGTTCCCAATCCATATCAGGAACACTTGCCAAAGCGCGCGAGGATCGGCAAGCAGGATCAATGGTTCCTGTTTCGTTCCCTAATAAGTTTGGCGCCCCACTTGATTTCGCCGGAGAAGAGCTTGTTCTGTTGAAGAACAACGCGCTCTACTGGCCTCGCGAGGGCGCATTGCTGGTCGCCGACCTGCATCTGGAGAAGGGCAGTTTCTACGCGCAGCACGGGCAGATGCTGCCGCCTTATGACAGCCGCGAAACGCTGGAGCGGATTGCCGATGCTGTAAAGCAAACCGGCGCGCGGCGAGTGATCACTTTGGGCGACAATTTCCACGATGATGACGGA
>JBCBDF010000254.1:0-3669 GCA_038529875.1 Pseudomonadota bacterium
GTAATATGGCGGGCGCAATGCTGGCCGGTTGGCTAGCGGCTGGGGTTGATTCGTCGCGCTTTGTTGTTGTGGACCCGGCATTGCAGCACGCGCCTGATGGGGTCGATCTACACCGCGCGATTCCTAACAAGTCGGATCATGACGCCGTGCTGCTGGGGGTGAAGCCGCAGCAACTGGACGCGCTCACGGATGAATTGCAGGCGATCACTGGGCCGGGCGTTACAATCTACTCGCTGCTCGCCGGGGTAACACTGGACGGGTTGGTCGACGCCTTTCCCGAAGCGCGCGCGCATGTGCGGGTGATGCCAAACCTTGCTGCTCGGATAAGGAAGTCGCCTGTAATCCTGGCCGAACGCGGTCTGGATGAGGCTGCGCGCAAGGCGACCTTCACATTGTTCGATCATCTCGGCAGCGCGCTCTGGCTGGAGAGCGAAGACCAGTTCAACCTTGTCACTGCGCTCGCCGGATCGGGGCCAGGCTTTGTCTATCGCTTTATCGATGCGCTTGCGGGAGCCGCGGTAGATCTCGGGCTGGAGCGCGCCTCTGCCGATAGGCTCGCTTTGACGATGGTGGAAGGTGCCGCGCGGCTGGCGGGCGGCGCCGATGTTTCCCCTGCGCAGCTGGCCGATCGAGTGGCAAGCCCCGGTGGCATGACGCGCGAAGGGCTCAATGTGCTCGACGAGGGAGAGGCTTTGCAGCAACTGTTGGAAGCGGCGTTGGAAGCGACGGCGAAGAAGGGCGACGAACTCGCTCAAAACACTGTAAAATAGTGTTTCGCATCAGCGTTAACGCCCGGCAAGGAATTGCGCCCGGTTTTGCTTGAAATTTGGGAAAGAAAACACGATATTGTGTCTCAACAGCGCGTATTGTCGCGCGATATTTTGGAGATAGGGATCTACAATGGCTGATTGGAATGACACTCAGCGCGCGCAGCAGCAATCGTTCACCGGGGCATCGGTGCCCAAAACGGGTGAAGTGTTTGACGAGGGTCTGCGCAAATACATGCTGGGCGTGTACAATTACATGGCCTCGGCAATTCTGCTGACCGGTATCGTTTCGATGCTAACGGCTCGATCGGGCCTCGTTTTTGCAATGTTCGACCCGGCAACGGGCGGTCCAACGCTATTTTATTGGGCGATGGTGGCTGCACCGTTCATCCTGGTCATGTGGCTGCAATTCCGCATTTTCAAGATGTCGGTGACGACCGCCAAGGTCGCTTACTGGGTCTACGCAACGCTCGTCGGTGTATCGATCGCGTCGATCTTCGTCGTCTACACGCCGATTTCGATCGCGCAGACGTTCTTCGCGACCGCTGCGGCCTTCGCCGGGCTTAGCCTGTTTGGTTACACTACTAAGAAGGATCTGTCGGGCTTCGGCACATTCCTCGTGATGGGCATCTGGGGCCTGTTCGCGGCCATGCTGCTCAACGTACTTGTCTTCCAGTCTCCACTGGCTGACATGATCATGAGCGGTATCGGTGTGCTGCTGTTTGCAGGTTTCACCGCCTACAAGACTCAGGAAGTGAAGAACATCTATTCGCAGGTTCGCGGCAACACCGAAATGATGGCGAAGACCACCATTTACGGCGCGCTGCACCTCTATATGGCGTTCATCAACATGTTCTTGTTCCTGCTGCGCTTCATGGGCAGCCGCGAGTGATCTAATCCGTTCGCACGTCGCGCAGGTCGGCTGACCGCAAATTCAGCCGCACCAGCCGCTAAAGGATTGCAATACCCAAATGCCCGGGGCGTTCATGACGCTTCCGGGCATTTGCTTTGGGGGATTAGACAGGACTTACGCACTGTGGCGCATTGCGCTTCAGGTGCGGTCAATGCACGCTCCGCTAGCATCTTCCGGATAGATTTTCGGGCGTGAACCAAAAAAAGGGCGAATATTCAATGAGCGTAGCAAAGCAGGCTCCAATGGGTGGCCGGCACGATAATTTCGGGGCCGCAGATAAAGCGATGGACGGGCGTGGCGGCCTTGCCAATATTGGCCTTCGCATCGCAACTGTTGCAACCGGCGCTGCCGCACTCAGCGCTTGCGCGACGGTACCTCCGCCGCCCCCACCGCCGCCTCCACCGCCGCCAGCGGCAGAAGTTGTT
Source organism: Pseudomonadota bacterium (assembly GCA_038529875.1). GTDB lineage: Bacteria > Pseudomonadota > Alphaproteobacteria > Sphingomonadales > Sphingomonadaceae > Erythrobacter. The sequence continues at coordinate 2,106 of JBCBDF010000254.1, forward strand.
CCTTTCCGCCCCTTGCCTCCACAGGGTGCCTCCTATGTGATGAGCATTCCTTCGGTCGGCAGTGATGGCCTGCGTATGACGGTCAATCGCGGGATCACCGATGATGAAAAGGTGTGGCATTTCCGTTCTGGCTGGAACGTTGCGGCGCTCAATTGCACAGCGGCCCGCTATCAGCCGGTGCTGAACGCCTATAGCTCGTACATCAAGAAGCATGGACGCGCGCTTAAGCGGGTCAATGATCGGATCGACCGTGTGTATCGCCGCCAGATGAATTCGCGTCGCGCAGCGATCAGGTCGCGCGAAGGGCGGATGACGAGCGTCTACAACTTCTTCGCTTTGCCACCCGCGCGCCAGGGTTTCTGCAACAATGCGCTCGACATCTCGAACCGCTATCTTGCCGATACGAGCACTGACCCGGTCGAGTTTGCGATGGCCAATTTCAATGCGCTGGAGTCTCCGTTTGACGCGTTCTTCAACGCCTACGAAGCGTATGAACGCGACGCCGCCACTTGGGATGCACAATATGGCGAGCGCTATGGCTCGTCGCAGCCCGGCTGGGTCGCCGTTCAGGCTGCGGGCGGCAATCGCAATGCGCCGACGGTGCAACCCACTGGCTTTGCTGCTGACCCAGCGACCAGCGGCGACGCGCAGGTTCCGATTGTGCCGGGCACAGGCAACACCGTGTCTCAGCCGGTGGTCGAGCCAATCCCCAACGCTAATCCTGTGGCGACCACTGGAGACGAGTAGAGCGGGTGGCTGTGGCCGATACGCTTGCAGCCATCACAATTCGCCACTAATCCCCAAAGCGCACTTCGGTAACGGGAATGCGGTGCGGGCCTTGTTTGGCCCAATTCCGCAGCTGTGCCTGCAACTGTAAGCGGTGAGCGATTGGTTCGCGCGTTCCGGCCTCTGAGATGAAGGCGGAGCGCAGCCACTGGGGAGCATATCCCTGGGAAGGTGAGAACCAAAAGCGGCGATCCGTGAGCCAGGAGACCGACCGAGGCGCGTCGCTTGTTGCCTGGTTCAGGGATTGATCTGGCGCGAAAGAACTTTCGTTTCGAGCGACATGGTTGGGTTGTGTGGGGTCTCCTCACACCGCCCGTCGCTTTGAACGGAGGGATTTTACGTGAAGAAGCTGTTTTTGTGCGGCGCTGCTGTTGCTGCGCTGGGGTGGAATGTGCCTGCGAGTGCGCAAGACGTCGATGTTGTCTATGATGAAAGCGATAATGAGAACATTATACTGCCCATAGGCAGAGTGCCGATTATTGTCTCAGCGACGCGAGCCCAAGGAGTGAGCGTACGAAGGTACACGGGTACCTATAGCCGTGTTATTCCGAACCAAATCAAACAACGCCAAGTCCGAGATATCGCCGATGTATTGCGCGATGTGCCAGGCGTCGCGGTCAGTTCGGTAGCGGGGCAGACGCAAATTCGCTTGCGCGGCTCTGAGGCCAATCATGTGCTCGTACTGGTGGATGGCATCGAAGTGTCTGACCCGTTTGCGGGTGAATTCGATATCGGCACTTTGCAGGCCGACATTGGCAGCCGCTTAGAGGTGCTGCGC
>JBCBDF010000255.1:0-3658 GCA_038529875.1 Pseudomonadota bacterium
CCTCGGCGTGGATGTGGTACAGGGCTATGCCAAGGTCATCGATCCGTGGACGGTTTTGATTGCCTGCATCACGCGCGCGATGGTTTGCTTGAAGGGCACGATGGGTTCGGCGGCTGTGAGGCCATAGCGATCCGCATGGCGCATCGTCGCGGCGACCTTGGCGCTCTTGATCAGCGCCTTGGACGGCACGCAGCCGGTGTTGAGGCAATCGCCGCCCATCTTGTTGGCCTCGACCAACGTAACCTTGGCCTTCACCTGCGCGGCGATATAGGCCGATACCAGCCCGGCAGAACCTGCGCCGATTACCACCATATTGCGGTCGAAACTCTTGGGCTTGTTGAACCCGGAATAGACCTTGCGCCGCTTGATAATGCCGATAACCGCCTTGGCTATCCACGGCACGATGGCGAGCAGCACAAACGAGCCGATAACGGCGGGTGATGCGATACCCGAAAGGCTGTCGATCTGCGCCAATTGCGTGCCTGCGTTCACATAGACGATCGTACCCAGCAGCATCCCGACCTGGCTGACCCATGCGAAGGTGAAAGTCTTGATCCGGGTCAGGCCCATGACGAGGTTGATCACGAAGAAAGGAAAAATCGGGATCATGCGCAACGTGAAGAGGTAGAAGGCGCCATCGCGCTCCAGCCCTTCATTTACGGTTTTGAGCCGGTCGCCGAAGCGCCCCTCCACACTGTCGCGCAAGACGTAGCGCGAGGCGAGGAATGCGAGCGTTGCGCCTAGGGTCGAGGCGAAGGAAACTACTATCGTACCGGTGACGACACCGAACAGAGCGCCCGCCGCCAGCGTCATCACCGCCGCACCGGGCAGAGAGGCCGCTGTCACCGCAACATAGACCAGGAAGAACAATGCAATGACCAGCACCGGATTGCGCTCATAAAACCCATCGACATCGGCCGCGACCTGCTTGATCCCGTCAAGCGTCAGATAGCTGCCTAGGTCAAAGATGAAGTAGGCGGCAATGAGCGCGACCAGCGCGAGGATGATGGCAATTTTCTTCATGGGATTCCCTGTTCGGGCTGTTGTTCGCTCACGCAGCCATAATGGTTACACGGCGTTTGATAAATCCGCGTAGGAGGCGATCCAGCGTTTGTCGATCCAGCGCTTGAGTTTTGCGGCCCAGCGCCCCTGCGCTGCTAGCGGGCCGTATGTGGCGATGGCCGAGCCATTCGCGGTCGAGAGCAGATAGAGGCTGGCCGGACGCGGTCGGTAGGATCGCTTCGGTGCCATGCCGCTTAATGCCTCGCGCAGGTTCGCGGCCAATACCGGCCCTGCGTGAACGGCATGAACGCCAGAGCGAGGCACAGGTCTGTCCTGACGACTGGCGACATCTCCGGCAGCGAAAATATGCGGATGCGAGTGCGAGCGCTGGTAGCGGTCAACCGCGATGAAACCTTCCTCGTCAGTCGCAAGGCCGCTCGCGCCCGGCCAATCGGGGGCTGCGCTACCTAGAGCTGTGACGATCAAATCGACGGGTTCGATGAGGGTATTTCCAGCGAGTAGAGTTCCATCTGCGATCCGTGCATCGCCCTCGATCCGCTCGATTCCCTGAGCCGCCATCTCGCCCGCCACAAGGCGATGAGCGGTGGCGCTGAACCCTGGCAACAAGCCCTCTGCACCTTCCACGAGCGTGATTTTGGCTTGCTGCTTTGCTCCGCGCCAATGGCGCAAGGCAAAGGCGAGCTCCACGCCGCCTGCCCCGCCACCTGCGACTGCGATATGGCTTGACCCATCGCGCGCTTTGTCGCGCCATTCGTTCAGCGCCTCAGCGAAGCGATCGATCGGGCGCACATCGAGAATTCGCGGATCATCGCCCAATATGCGCGCCGCTCTACCAACCCCGCCTGTGTCTATCGATGCGATGTCGAAGGAGAGAACCCGCCCCTCAGCGGTCAGCACTTTGCACGCGAGCGGATCGAGCGAAACGCAGCGGTCGGCAATGAATTCAGCGCCCGCGCGCCGCGCCAACGCCTCGACATCGACCAGCCCGGCATCCGATGCGTGCTCGCCCGAAATCCAGCCCGGAACCATACCCGAATATCTGAGATGCTTTGATGGCGTGAGCACCGCGAGGTTCGGCGCAGGCGGACCATTCCTGATCCAGTCGGCCAGCACTGCGAGATGCGTGTGCCCGCCCCCGATCAACAGCATTGTAGGGCCCGGCGCGCTCATCGCATCAGCCTTCGCCGCAAGTCAGCGCAATGTCAAAGCGCGCTCGGTAATGACTTAAGTAACCGCCGCCCGTTCGTGGAATTCAGGGCGGTCCCAGGCGCGCGTGGCGCAGACGTCTCGCAGCCGGGCGACCGCTTCGGCAATGTCGCTATAGCGCAGATAGAGCGGGGTTATTCCCAAGCGCAGAACGTCTGGCGCGCGGAAATCGCCGATCACATCGCGTTCCTTCAGCGCTTGTGTGATCGCGTAGGACTGGGGGTGCGAATACGAGACATGGCTACCGCATGCCGCACGGTCACCAGGGCTAGCGAGCGCAAACCCGAATTCGTCGCAGAGTGGTTGCATCTGTTCGATCAGCAGCTCGGCCAGTCTCACCGATTTTTCGCGAATGTCGCGCATATTCGCTTGCGCAATTAGATCGACCCCCGCCTCCAACGCCACCAGCCCCAGCACAGGCGGCGTGCCGCATAGGAACCGTTCGATGCCGACGGCGGCGTGGTACTCTTCTTCGAAATCGAATGGTCGCGCATGACCAAACCATCCGGCCAGCACAGCATCGGCATGCTGATGGCGCTGGGCCACGTAGATATAGGCGGGTGCGCCGGGGCCGCCATTCAGGAATTTGTAGCCGCAGCCGATTGCGAAATCGGCTTCGGTCCCGTTGAGATCGACCTCGATCGCGCCGGTGCTGTGGCTGAGATCCCAGATCACCAGCACGCCATGGTCGTGCGCCGCGCGGTTGATCGCCGCCATGTCGCGCATCGCCCCGGTTTTGTAATGCACCTGCGTCAGCAGCAGGACCGCGATGTCTTCGCCCAGGTGATCGAGCACCTGCTCACCCGAAACTGCCAGCGCCCTCACAGTCCCGCCGCTGAGCCGTTCCAGCCCCTGCATCATGTAACGATCGGTGGGGAAGTTGCCTTCCTCGGTCAGGATGACCGACCGCCCGTCTTGCAACGAGAGTGCCGCACCCAAGGCCTTGAAGATGTTCACGGAGGTGGAATCGGCGACAATCACTTCGCCAGTGTTAGCGCCGATCAGACCCGCAATTTTGTCGCCGATCCGGCGCGGCGCGTTGACCCAGTCGGCGCCCAGCCAGGAGGTGATAAGACCCTCGCCCCATTGCTGCGTTACCGCATCCTGCATCGCGGCGGACGTCGCCTTCGGCAGCGCCCCGAGCGAATTGCCATCAAGGTAGATCAAGCCATCGCGTAGCTGGAATTGATCGCGAAACCCGCGCAGTGGATCATTGGCATCCAGCGCGGCAATCTGATCGGGCGAGGTCGTCACGCGGCAACCTCCCGCAGGATCGCCCGCAATGGGCTGGCATCAGCGCCCGCAATCGCCAGCGGCAGCGCGATCAGCTCGTATCGGCCGGTTGGCACATCATCGAGCACCAGCCCTTCGAGAATGCGCATATCGCCGCGGCGCACTTCATGATGCGCGTCCATTGTTTTGGAGTTTT
>JBCBDF010000256.1:0-3658 GCA_038529875.1 Pseudomonadota bacterium
GCACCTCGCAAATGGTCGCCTCGGTCATGTCAAAGAAGATCGCGGCGGGTTCGACGCATGTACTGATCGATATCCCCGTAGGGCCAACGGCGAAAGTCCGCTCACCAGCAGATGCAGCGGAATTGTCTGAGTTCCTGATCGGTATTGGCGATGCATTTGGCCTGCGGGTCGAGGCCATCCTGTCCGATGGGCTGGAGCCAGTTGGCGACGGGATCGGCCCAGCGCTGGAGGCAAAAGATGTGCTCGCCGTGCTGGAACGCGACCGCAATGCCCCGCATGAATTGCGCGAGCGCGGCCTGCGGTTGGCGGGGGTGATACTCGAAATGGGTGGAGTTTGTGCGCCTGGACAAGGCAAGGAAACAGCCACCGCCATTCTCGACGATGGTCGGGCGATGGCGAAATTCGTTGCGATCTGCGAGGCGCAAGGGAAGTTTTGCAGACCGCCAAAGGCCGCGTTCCAGCACGTGCTGAGCGCAGAGCGCGATGGCCGGATCAAGGGCATCGACAATCGCCGCCTCGCTCGGCTGGCGAAGCTAGCAGGGGCTCCGCGATCCCCGGCTGCTGGGCTTGAGCTTCACGTCAATTTAGGGGATGCGTTTGCGGTGGGCCAGCCGCTGATCACGCTTCATGGGGAAAGCATCGGAGAGCTCGAATACGCCACCGATTATTATCTCGAGAACAAGGATATGATCGAGGAGGCCGCACGATGAAGCCGATCCTGTTTTCACTCCATGCCGCTCCTGGGCTGACGCGGAGCATTTGTGCTGACGGATCGATTGAGGAAGGGAATATCGAGCATCGGCACTTCCCGGATCGTGAGAGCTACATTCGCCTGCACACACCTGTCGAAGGGCGCGCGGTTGTCTTGCTGTGCGGCCTCGATCGGCCGGATGAGCGATTGGTGCCGCTATTGCTGGCCGCTGATGCCGCGCGGCAGCAGGGCGCAGCTATGGTGGGACTGGTGTCGCCTTACCTTGGCTATATGCGTCAGGACCGCGCTTTCCAGCCCGGCGAAGCGGTGTCTGCACCGAGCTTCGCAGCAATCCTGTCGCTTCATTTCGATTGGCTCGTCACGCTTGAGCCGCATCTTCACCGAATTGCCAGCCTGGATGAAGTCTACGCCATTCCCACCATTGCCGCGCAGGCAACCGAGCCGATAGGGGATTGGATCGCAGGGCATATCGAACAGCCTTTCCTGATCGGGCCCGACCGGGAAAGCGCGCCGTGGATCGAGCGGATTGCGCACCATGTGGACTGCGATTTTGCCGTGCTGGACAAGGTGCGGACTGGCGACCGTGAGGTTACGATCACCGGATCGCTCGAGGGTTTGAGCGCGAGCATGACCCCCATTGTCGTCGATGATATCGTATCCAGCGGTGCTACGATGAATGCGATCCTGGATCGGATAGCAGAGCATTCGCCTGCGCAAGCGGTTTATGTCGCGGTTCACGCTCTCGCGGCACAAGGGTCTGGCTCGCGAGCAGGCGCAGCGCATCATGCGCGCTTCATCAGCTGCAATAGTGTGCCGCACCCGAGCAATCAGATCGACATCGCTGCGCCCTTGCTCTCCGGCATCCACCAATTGCTCGAGCGAACCCAGACTGGACCTCCCTCTTGAACGGATCGCTCGAGACATGGCTACCGCTTGCTGGCGCAACCGCCGTGGGCCTGCTGATCGGTGTCGAGCGCGGCTGGAAACTGCGTGATCGCGAAGCGGGTCAGCGTGTTGCGGGCATCAGGACATTCATCTTGCTCGGCATTGCAGGAGGCGTGGCAGGATGGCTGACACAGCAGCAGGCAGAGTGGGCCGGGGCGGCGATCGTCGCCACGCTGGGGCTAGTAATGTTGCTGGGATATTTTCGCGAGGCCGAAGCCACGGGACAGCCCGATGCAACCAGTGCCATTGCCGCCGTCGCCACGCTGGCTCTGGGGTTCCTCGCAGGATTTGGATCACCCCGGATCGGTGTTGCGCTAGCTGCTCTCGTGACGCTATTGCTTGCCCTCCGGGCCGAGACACATCGGTGGATCGCCAGCCTGGACGAAGCCGACCTGAAGGCTGCGGTGCGCTTCGCAGTTATTGCGCTGGCTGTCCGCCCTTTCCTGCCGGACCGCGACATGGGTCCGCTCGATGCGTGGAACCCTCAGCAATTGTGGCTGGTGGTAATCCTCGTCACCGGTTTTTCGTTCATGGGCTATATTGCAGATCGCAAATTTGGTGCACGCCACGGTACGGTCCTGACCGCGATAATCGGAGGGGCTTATTCTTCAACGGCGGTTACGCAATCGTTGGCACAGCGCCTTCGCCAGAAGGGCGGCGGCACTGCCGAGTGCACCGGGATCGCCTTGGCCAGCGCGGTGATGTATTTGCGGGTGGTGTTGCTGGTGCTCGTTTTAGCGCCGCGCTTCTTTCCATCCTTTGTGACAATTATCGCGCCTCCATTGCTCGTCTCCTGGCTGGCCGGGGCATGGCTGTGGCGCAAGAGCTCTGCTGGGGAGCGCACCGACCTGCCGCGTAACCCAATCGCGCTGCTGCCAGCCATCGGATTTCTGATCTTTGTCGCTTTGGCCGCTCTGGCTGCGCGCTGGGGGCTGGAGCAATTTGGCGAGGAGGGCATTGCCGTAATGTTGTTCCTCATGGGCACTATGGATGTCGATGTCGCAATCGTAACTGCTGGCGGTCTGCCGGAAGGGGCGGTCGCGCCGTGGCTGGCATCGCTCGCTTTAGCAGGGACGATACTCGCCAATATGTCGGTCAAGCTGGGAGTTACCATGGTGACCGGTGGTCGCAATTCACGGCCAGCGGCGATCGCGCTCATATCCAGCATGGCGGTGCTGGGTGGTAGCATCGCCTTCTGGTGGTTCGGTTCCTGAGCGCGCGAGCTTATTCCAGCGGCGGAGTTTCTTCAGGAGGTACGCCCGGCTGTTCGATATCGGGCTGCGGTGAAGGCGTCTCAGCCGGGCGATCCGGGGTTTCATCCGGCTGCGGCGGCACGATTTCAGGCGGAGCTGCGGGCTCTATCTTGTCGGGACGATCTGGCGGTTCTGTTGCCATTGGATTTTCACCTTCGATTGGAATTCTGAGCAATTCAGGGCCGTATGGCCACTTTCAGCACACCGTCGCGTTGGTGCGAGAAAAGCTCGTAAGCATCCTCGATGGAATCGAGCGGATAATGGTGTGTTACCAGTTTGCCTGCATCGACCCGGCCCGATGCGACGACATCCATCAGCCGCCGCATTCGTTCCTTACCACCCGGACACAGGGTTGTGCGGATCGTATGATCGCCAAGGCCCGCCGCAAGCGCATCAAGCGGCAGGGTCAAATCATCCGAATACACGCCCAGCGATGAGAGCGTGCCGCCGGGCCTGATTATCCGCAAGGCACCTTCGAATGTTTCCTTAAGGCCCAGTGCCTCGATGGAGACATCGACACCGCGACCATCGGTGATCTTCATGATCTCGTCGACCGGATCGACTGTGCTGAAGTCGACAATATGGGTCGCGCCCATTTGCCGGGCCATTTCCTGCCGTTCGGGGACCGTCTCGACCCCGATAATCGTCGTCGCGCCCATCATGTGAGCGCCTGCGGTTGCACAAAGGCCAATCGGCCCCTGAGCGAAGACAGCGACCGTGTCACCAATCTTGATCTTGCCCGATTCCG
>JBCBDF010000257.1:0-3653 GCA_038529875.1 Pseudomonadota bacterium
GTTCCCGCATTTTCGCGTTGGTGAGAACATCGCAATCGGCCCGCGTCTATCTGGCGAGGGACTGAGCGAAGCGCGCATTGCCGAACTGCTCGAACTGGTCGAGCTGGAACCTGACATGGCGAGCCGGATGCCCGATGAACTGTCGGGCGGTCAGCGTCAGCGGGTTGGCGTTGCCCGCGCGCTGGCGAACGAGCCGGAATTGCTGCTGATGGATGAGCCGTTTGGCGCACTCGATCCGATCACCCGCGATGCATTGGGCGAAAAAGTGCGCGAACTGCACGAGAAGCTCGGCCTGACGACGATTATGGTGACGCACGACATGGCGGAGGCGCTGCTACTCGCCGACCGGGTGCTGGTGATGCACGCTGGCGCAATCGTGGCCGACGAAACGCCGCGGGCGCTACTGACGGGCAAAGGTGGGGACATTGCGCAGGGGCTTGTCTCCGTGCCGCGCCAACAGGCCGAGAAGCTCGCCGCGATGGAAGGGCGGCTGGCTTGAACGGGGATTTGGCCTGATGGATGGGTTCGGGGAAATCCTGCTTGGCCTTGGCGATAAACTCGCCGCACACGTCGTGCTCGCCGCCAGCGCGATCGGGCTGGGCATTGCGGTGGCGCTGCCATTGGCGGTGTGGGCCAGCCGTTCGCAACCTGTGGCGCGGGTCGCGCTGGGCTTTGCCAGCCTGGTGCAGACCATTCCGGCACTGGCCCTGCTGGCACTGTTTTTCCCCATCCTGCTGAGCCTGCGTGCAGTGTTTGGCGAAGGCCTGCCGACGCTCGGTTTCCTGCCAGCATTGCTCGCGCTCGCGCTCTATGCCTTGCTGCCGATCTTACGCAATGCGGTCACCGCGCAGGCCAATCTCGACCCCGGCGTGCTGGAGGCAGCGGACGGCGTCGGCATGACCAAGTGGCAGAAATTGCGGCTGGTCGAGGCGCCGCTTTCTGCCCCCTTCGTGATGGCCGGTATTCGCACGGCCAGCGTGTGGACCATTGGCGCGGCGACCCTCTCCACAACGATCGGTCAGCCCAGCCTGGGCGATCCGATCTTCGCCGGTTTGCAGACCCAAAACTGGGCTTTGGTGCTGGCCGGGTGCGTCGCCAGTGCGGCGCTGGCGCTGATCGCGGATAGCCTGCTTGGCCTGATCGAGCGCGGGCTGGCCAACCGCTCCAAATGGCAATGGGGTGCGGGGATGCTCGCCGTTGCGCTCGGGATCATAGGCGCGCTCGCCTATCAGTTCGGCGGCGACGACGAAGACGCGATCATCATCGCCTCAAAGCAATTTTCCGAGCAATATATCCTGGCGCAATTGATCGGATCGCGGCTGGAGGCGGCGGGCTATTCGGTCGAATATCGCGACGGGCTGGGATCGGCCGTGGTGCACAATGCCGTCGCCAGTTCCGCGATCGACATATCGGTCGATTACACCGGCACCATCTGGACGAACAATTTGAAGCGCACCGACAATCCGGGGCGTGAGGAAATGTACCGCACGATCAAGGAGTGGGAAGAAGCGGAAAATGGAGTGCGCGTGCTCGGGCGGTTGGGCTTCGAAAACGCTTACGCCTTTGCCATGCGCGAAGACCGTGCGGCTGAGCTGGGCCTCAGCACCCTGGAGGATCTGGTCCCGGTAGCGCCGCGACTGACGGTGGGCGGAGACCCGGAATTCTTCGAGCGGCCCGAATGGGTCGCGGTGCGCGATGCCTATGGCATGCGGTTCGGCGAGACCCGCAATTTCTCGCCCACTTTCATGTATAACGCCCTGCGATCAGGCGAGGCCGATGTGATCAGCGCCTACACGTCTGATGGCCGTATCGCGGCGGATCGGCTGGTGGTGCTGGAAGACCCGCGGGAGGCGCTGCCGAGCTATGACGCAATGCTGATGATTTCGCCGGCACATGCGAATGACGAGGCGCTGATGGACGTGCTGCGGCCGCTGATCGGAGCGATCAGTGTCGAGAATATGCGCGAGGCAAACTTCGCGGTCGATCGGCAAGAGAACAAGCTCAGCCCGAAAGCGGCGGCGGCGCAGCTGGCGGAGAGAATTGGGTTGTGAAGGTCTTTGAGCGGCTTGCGATACTGCTGTTACTTCGCCTTGCGCCATAGCTGCGTCTGACAGAACGGACCGATACACCCTTTCACTTCGAGAACATTGGCGCTTTTGCGGCGCAGGACGCTGCGATAGCTCTTGCCATCATTGGGGTCGTAGATCCGACCGCGCCAGACATCGCCATCCTGTTTGAAACTGGTGAGGATCGGCAGGCCCAGCAGCTTGCGCGTGCGCTTTTTCTTGTCGGGATTATAAATGTCACGCTGATCGAGGCCGTCAGGTGGCGTCACAAGGAAGCGTGCGATCCTGCCGCACGTGGTCGCACCGCATTTGCCGATCGAAACGACAGCATCCTTGTCTTGCGTAATCCAGCGACCATTCACCGGATCAGCGGCGAATGCAGGCGAAGCTGTGGCGGCCAAAGCAAGCGCAGCAAAAGCAAAACGAGCGGTCATGATCTTCTCCCAAAGTCTAAAAGGGTCATTCGCCGAACTGCGGCATCTGGTTACATCGCCTGCGATACGAATGGGAAATTCAAGCAAATCCCCCGCCACGCTCAGGCCAGCCGCCGCCTGACAGCGCCATCACCTTGAACAGATCCCCCATCTGCTCGGCCTCGACCAGCCGATCCCGCTGCCGCTGCAGCTTTTCAGCATTTTCCGCCGAGGCTGCTTGTAGCGCTTCGAGCCGGGCATCGATCCCGAGCCGACGCAGCCACTGCCCCTGTCTGGCTATACCCAGAACGTTCGCCTTATGATTTTGCGCGACCTGATTGAGCAGCGAGAAATCGACATGCGCGGTCAGGTCCGCCTCGCCCGGCGCTGCAAACACATCGACCTTCTTATGCGCACGGATCGCCTGCAACGTGGAGCCCGGCCGCAATTTGCGCGCACCGTAATCGATAACCAGGCCGGCACCGCCTTGGCCTGCCAATCGGCTGGCAATCTCGCCCATCACTGTCGATGCTGCGGGAGAGGTTTCGATCAAGCTGCCCGGTTCTGCGTCGCGCGCGCTTTCGGGAACCGCATCGTCCATCGGTTTGTCCCCTGCGACAAAGATAAAGCGTTCACCGTCCAGCCCCACCATCCGCTCGCGCCAACCCTTATCGGTGCGGACCAGCTGACGGATCGGCAGCGCATCGAAGAATTCGTTTGCAACGAGCAGGATCGGCGCATCATCGGGCAGGCTGGCGAGATCGTCGTGATGGATCACGCCGGGCATCGTCCCGCTCTGGATTGCGCGCAGGCTCTCCGACCCTTCAACGAAATGGACCTGCGGATCGAGGCCAAACCGCGCCGCCGTGCGCAGGGCATCGCTCGCCAAGGTTCCCCGGCCCGGACCCAGTTCAACATAGTAAACGTGTGCCGGACCACCCATCTGCGCCCACATATCGGCCAGCCACAAGCCAATAAGCTCACCAAACATCTGGCTGATCTCGGGCGCGGTGATGAAATCCCCACCGGTGCCGAGCGGATCGCGGCTGGAATAATAGCGCGCATTGCTCTCACCCATATATTGGGCGAGGCTGATCGGGCCGGTCTCGCGGATCAACCGGCGAAACATTGCGCTAAGGTCGCGATCCAACATTTGGCTAAACCGCTTCTACAT
>JBCBDF010000258.1:0-3653 GCA_038529875.1 Pseudomonadota bacterium
GTTCCTGCCGAGGAGTACGAAGTGCACCCGGCGATTGAGAAGGCGATGGATCGCATCTTCATTCTTCATGCCGATCATGAACAGAACGCATCGACCTCGACCGTGCGCCTTGCCGGCTCTTCGGGTGCGAACCCGTTTGCCTGCATTGCTGCCGGTATTGCCTGCCTGTGGGGCCCGGCGCATGGCGGCGCCAACGAAGCGGCGCTCAACATGCTTCAAGAGATCGGTTCGCCCGACAAAATCCCGCACTACATTGAACGGGCTAAGGACAAAAACGATCCGTTCCGCCTGATGGGCTTTGGCCACCGTGTTTATAAGAACTACGATCCGCGTGCGACCGTGATGCAGCAAACGCTGCGTGAGGTGTTTGAAGCGTTGAATGTTACCGATCCGGTTTTTGAAACTGCACTGCAGCTTGAAGAGCTCGCGCTGAACGATGATTATTTTAAGGAAAAGAAGCTGTTCCCGAATGTGGACTTCTATTCCGGCATCATCCTGTCCTCGATCGGCTTCCCGACCACCATGTTCACTGCGCTCTTCGCCCTCGCCCGCACCGTCGGTTGGGTCGCACAGTGGAACGAAATGATCTCCGATCCGGGTCAGGTCATCGGTCGTCCGCGTCAGCTTTACACTGGCCCAACGCAGCGCGACTACATTCCCGTCGCCAAGCGCTGAATTCGGCTAGCGGGCCTCGCGATTATGGGACGCCAGATTGCGAGGCTGCTGCTGCAAGTTTTCGGGGTCGCCCTTGTCCTTTCGGGCGGGCTTTGGGCGCTCCAGGGGCTTGGCGTAGTCAACTGGCCCGCAAACAGCTTCATGCTCGCCCAGCGGGAATGGGCTCTTTACGGGGGAATCGCGGTGTTTATCGGCTGTGTCTTGCTGTGGGCAGGGGAGCGGTTGCGCCGTTAGTTAGTTCACACTTGGCAGGCTGAGCGTGAAGCGGGCCCCCTCGCCCGGATCACTGTCGAGGGTTAGGTCCCCGCCCATCACCAAAGCGAGCCTGCGCGAAATGTAGAGGCCCAGCCCTGATCCGCCGTCATTCTCGCGCCCAAGCCGCTCAAATTTTGCAAAAATCCGCTCCGCTTGCTCGCCACTTACGCCAGGGCCTCGGTCGCTCACAGTGATACTGGCGATATTAGCCCCATCGCTTGTTTGCTGTGAGACGTCGACGAGAACATCACTCCCTTCCGGAGAGTAAGCAATCGCATTGCCGATCAGATTGATCAGCACTTGCAGCACGCGGCGAAACTCGCCGACCGCCACAACTCTGGAGGTCTCGTCTGGCAATTTGACTGAAATACCGCGCGTTTGCGCACGCACCCCTAGAATGCCCGCTGCGCGCCGCGCCGCATCGGCTAGATCAACCTTTTCTCTGGCCGTGCTGAAACCCTCTGCCTCAACCACTTCAAGGTCGGCCAAGTCCTCCAGCATAGCGTTCAAGTGCTGTCCCGCAGACGAAATATTGCCAGCGTACTCGGCATATTCATCCCGTAAGGGACCAGCGAGCTTGGCTTTTATCGTCTCTGCGTTTGCCACCACACGCGCAATCGGTTGGCGCAAAGCCGGTGTAAGGGCGCTGCCGATCAACCGCATATGCTCTGCATCGTCGCTCTTCGTGTCTTGGTACATCTCTGAAACCAAGGGTTGGTCAGCGATCAACAGCAGCTCAAACCCACGCGGTGCCTCGGTCGAAGGGCCGAGCGGCAGCAAACGTGCGCGCCATGATCGCTCGGACCCCGGCACTGTACAGCTGGCCCCATCAAGCAAGCGCCAATGCAGCGGCTGATGGTGCCCCACCCCGTCCAGCTCTATGAACTGGGTCCAGCTTCGGTTGGTGTTTTCGCGTGCCGCTTCTTTCAGCGCGTTCGCATCGCTGGCAAGCACGCTGAGGAATTGAACATTTTGCTTGCGGTCGAGCCTGATGACCACTTCTGCCGTGGCGCGGTCGACACCATCCATTCGCGCTGCGATTTCGCTTTCATCTTCAGCCACAGCTTCGCGCCTGTGCCAATTTTCTATCAACAGCTCGCATCCTCCGCCTGCATCGCCCGGCAAAGGGTGAATGCGGACGAAGCCTGTCACCACATCTTCGCCATCAAATGCCGTGAATTCGCGGGCAAGGCGGAGTCCAAAGGTTCGCCCCTGACGCACCAGGTCGAGCAATTCGGGGATCGCCAGCACTCCGGGCATGGCCCCGCCGCAGCGGGCGTGAAGGTCGGCCAGCGGCTCATCCGCCGACAGCAGGCGATCCTGCGCGTCGGTCAGCCCCCGGGCGGCAAGCAAGGTATCGCTGCTTTCCATTGCCACCGTCTACCTCGCCTGACCCGAATTTTGTTGTGAAACGGCGTGCTTATCGGACTGGCTGATAAGCGTCTGCGCGCGGTCGGGCAACATATGGTCGAAACCGCTCGGCAGTTGTTGCTCAGGGTGGAGGATTGCAAATTGCTGCTCGATTTCGCTCTCGATCATCCCCGCCGCGCGCAGGCTAAGCGCAAGCCTTGCCGACTGCCGTTCGTGACATGACAGGATGGCGAGTTCACGGGGTTGCCGGGTGAGCGCGCTCAACGCGGTCGAAAACAGGGCCAGGCCGGCATGTTCAAGCGACAAGGCTGCACGCGAACCCCCGCGCATCGCCGATACGAGCCGCGCGAGCAGGCCCGCTCGCGCAGCGCCTTCGTCATAACCTGCTCTCAGATCGGCAAGGCTGCGCTTCATGGCGGCCTTGTCGGAATCTGCACCTGCAACAATCGGTGCCTGCGCCCACAATTGCAGCAGGCATTGGAACACCTCGGCAGGCAGTTCGGCCAGCGGCATTTCCATCCGCTTGCTGGTTTGGACGAACCGAGATTGCGCCGCGAGCGTCGTCATGGCGAGCTCAGCCACTTCGGCACTGTCAGAGGCGATCAGTTCCTGCATCAACGGGCTCAGGATCGGGTCGAGCGAAGCCTTGCGCTCGAGCCTCTCGGTAAGATGCCCCTCCATCGCAATCGCATAGCAATGGCTCAGCACCGCACCATCGCTGGCCAGGAAATTGGTAAGCCGGTCGGCTTCATCCGGGCAGTAATCGGTGGATTTAGAGGTAAGCAGCTGGTGGGCCAGATGGCCCAGCATTCCTCGTAATCGAGCCACAATAGCCTCGCTTACGAGCGAGCCGCCAGAGCCGGAGAGCATATGCGTGAGTACCGGCGCGACCCCGCTCAAGGCAAGGTCGCCGCGCGTCAACTCATCCCGAAGGATGGTCTCGATCGCTGATTGCGCCGATCTGTCTATCATTACTCCGCCCGTTGCGCTGCATTAGCCGCGCGCCCCTAAACCAGTATTAGCCTAGATCGCGCGCGTGCGCAGCAAGCAATTAGCTAATGCCAGCAGGGCAAAAACGGCAATCCCTAGGGGGAGCTGTCCGAATATGGCACAAATCGCGAGCAGAGTTAGATGAAGCGTCCGGTCGGCCCAAAATGCATGAATCGCCCCGTTTTCCAACTTGGTTGCCAGACGCGCCAGGCCAATGCCGAGCATCGGCAGCGCCGCCTGCGCAGGGGAAAGTACGGGTGATAGCGCAGGAATAGCGAGCGAAATTGCGATAAGTCCGTCCTGCAAAATGCTAAAAATGGGCGAAATTTTGTCATTTTCAGTGAGGCCATACAGTTTCGATT
>JBCBDF010000259.1:0-3617 GCA_038529875.1 Pseudomonadota bacterium
CGAAGGTCGGGCCGCCCGGTCAGAAGAAGGCGGAGCAAGATGGCTGTGCGCTTCGATAAAGGCCCGCACCTGCTTGCGGAAGACATCGTATTCGGGTCCATATTCGAGATCCATGGCGCTTCTAACTTTCACTCAGGCGGAAAACAGGAAGGCGGAAGTCCTCACCGATCAGTTCGAACTCCACGACCACCGGAAGGTCGAGCGCAAGACGCTCGTGATCGCAACCAACCAGCCGCGTGGCCATGCGCACCCCCTCTTCCAATTCAACCACCGCAGCCACGAAGGGGATGTCGGCGGCAAAAGCCGGGTGGAGGGCCTGGTGGGTTACGGTCCAGGAAAACAACGTGCCCCTGCCGCTGCTGCGTTCCCAGGAAAATTCCGGCGAGCCGCACTTTGCGCACATATAGCGCGGCAAGTGGCGGAAGCTGCCGCAATCGCCGCAGCGCTGGAAATAGAGATGGCCGTCCTGGCACCTCTTCCAGAATTCCTGCTCAACCGGGTCTTGTGGGCGCGGTCGCGGCTTGGGTGGCACCATCTGCGCGGAAGGCCGCATTTTGGGGGGCAGATCGCTTTCGCTGCTCATGCAAACCTCCTGAGAATGGCGATGCTGCCGTCGCCGAGGTCGCCCCAACCGGTCACGAGGCCGGTCTGGGCTCCCGGCACCTGGCGCTCGCCGCAGTCGTGACGAAGCTGACGCACTGCCTCGACCACGTGGTTGAGGCCCCAGACATGCGCCTCACTGAGCAAGCCGCCATGGGTGTTGATCGGAAAGCGGCCACCCAGCTCAATCTGGCCGTTGGCGACGAATTCGGCCTGTCCGCCTGGTTCGCAATACCCCATCGCTTCCAGTTGCAGCAAGACGACATAGGTAAAGCAATCGTAGATCTGCAGGAAATCCATGTCCTCGCGCTTGACGCCAGCCATATCGAAAGCGCGCGGGGCGGCATAGCTAAGGCCGATCTTGAAGGGATCGGGCCGTGACGGGATGTCGTCGGCAGGATAGGGGTGGCCTTCCGCGGCACCGGCGATGCTGACAGGCACATGGGGCATATCCCTGGCCCGATCCATTCGCGATATGACAACCGCGCAGGCCCCATCGGTTTCAAGGCAGCAATCGTAAAGGCGGAAGGGCTCGGATATCCAGCGCGCTGAATGATAGGCTTCCGCGTCGAGTGCGCGCCCATAGGTAAAGGCGCGCGGATTCAACTGCGCGTGACGACGGCAGGCCAGCGCGACGGCCGCCATCGCATCCGCGCCCACACCGTAAAGCTTCGAGTGGCGGGTCGCCAGCCAAGCATACATCTGCACCGGCAGGAACACACCATAGGGGATGTAATAGCCCTGGATGGTATTGGTCAGCGTGTTCATGTTCATCGCCCGAGTGGGCGGGGCACCCGGCTTGGACCTGAGGGCGGAGTAGCCGTTCCAACCGAGCGTGACCAGCACGTGATCGCAAAGCCCGCTGGCAATCGCCATCGCAGCGTTCTGCAGCGCCGTCGTCGGGCTGGCGCCACCCATGTGAACGGTGGCCGCATAACGCAGCACATCAATGCCGAGATTGGCGGCCATTTCCTCCGAGGTCGTATAAATCGGCGGCGGCACCATGCCGTCGATATCGGAAGGTTTCAGGCCGGCATCCGCGATGGCGCGGCGCGAGGCTTCCAGCATCATGTCCACTGCAGTCCGTTCCGTGCCCTTCACGAATACGGTTTCGCCCACACCGGTTATGGCGGCCTTGTCGGCAAAGGCAAAGGTCTGTGAAGCGTTCATACCGCGTCCCCGTCTTGCCGGAATTCAGGAATAGAATCTGGCATCAGCCAGCGCCCTTTCGGCCCCGTCGACAAGATCGCGCATGACCTCTGCCGCTGGACGGATCGAATGGATCAGACCGATTCCCTGCCCCGCGAAGCCGGGCATGATATCCTTGCGCTGAGCCTTGATGCCCGAAGCCATGACCGGCCCTGAAATCATCGACTGGTAAGGCATGGGAAGCGGCTCCTTGCCCGCCGCAACCCAGGCATCGGCCCATTTGCTGCGGATCATGCGCGCGGGCTTGCCGGTCATCGAGCGGCTGACGATGGTATCTGCATCGCCGCTTTCGGTGATTGCTTCCTTCTGAAACCGTTCGATGCCGGCTTCATCGGTTGCCAGGAACGCCGTTCCGACCCACGCGCCCACAGCGCCCAGCATCATCGCCGCAGCGACTCCGCGGCCATCGGAGATTCCACCCGCTCCGATCACCGGAACCCGGTCCCCCACCGCATCGACCACTTGTGGAATCAGCGAGAAGGTTCCGATCGGGGAGTTGTGTCCGCCGCCATCGTGACCTTGCGCAACAATCATGTCGATACCGGAATCGACCACCTGTTGGGCATGTTTGACCTTGCCGATCACCGCCATGACCTTGGTGCCATTCGAATGAAGGCGGTCCATCCACGGTCCGGGATTGCCGAGGCCGGCGGCATAGACTGGCACCTTTTCCTCGATTACAACTTCCATCTGCGCCTCGAAAAACTCCCGCGAGAACAACTGCGGCCCGCCCTTGCCCATTTCCGGCGCGCCAGCCGCGCGCATGGCCATTGCGGCATCCACTTCGGGCAGATCCTCGCGTTCCATGAAATCGCGGGTGAACTGCTGGTATTCGCCAAGCAATGCCATCGGGTTTTCGGGCACGGCGCCGCTTTGCGGGGCCGAACCGCGCCTGACGGAGGCAGGCAGAAGGGTATCGACCCCAAACGGTTTGTCGGTCAGCTCGCGGGTCTGGCGGATCCAGCTACGCAACTGGTCCGGCGAGCAGGCCGCAGCGCCAAGAACGCCAAGCCCCCCCGCATTCGATACTGCAGCCGCGAGCGCGGGGACACTGGCCCCGCCCATCCCGGCCAGAAGGATCGGGTACTCGATCCCGAGAATTTCGCAAATGTGGCTCTTGAGTGCCATCGTGTTACCTTCTCCAAATTGCGCCATCCACGGGCGCCTGTTATTTTACATCTGCCCCCACTTGACCTTCTGGGACACAAGCTCAGGGCTTCTTTCTGCGAGATAGGAGGCGGAGCCCGCCACGAGACGAGCCATCGCCTGCCGCGCTCCTTCGGCATCGCCCTTGCGCACAGCTTCAAGGACGCGGCGCAAGAAGCGCAACTGGACCGCACGCTCTTGCGCCGAATACCCCAGCGAGAGCGAAAATTCGCGGGTAAGCATGTGCAACGCGGAAGTCAGAAGGCCGAAAAGCGGATTGCCGCTGGCCCAGCCGAGCATATCGTGAAAACGGCGATTCAGTTCCTCGAACTGGCTACTGGCTTCGTTGCGCTCCAGCTCTTTGAGGCAATCGGCAAGTGCGCTCAGATCACCCGTGGTCGCGCGCTGGGCGGCATAGGCTGCAACATTCGGAGCTATGGCTTCGCGCAGTTCGAGCAGGCCTCTGAGGTCTGCTTCCATGAATTGCAGGATTAGAGAAAGATTATTCGCAAAATCACCGGTCTGCGGGCGGGCGACCACCGGGCCGCCACTACGGCCCAGTTGAAGATGGATTACGCCCTGAAGCTCAAGGAAGCGGAGCGCTTCGCGCAAAGTCGCTCGAGCGACATCGTATCGCGCGAGGACGAAATGCTTGCGCGATA
>JBCBDF010000260.1:0-3590 GCA_038529875.1 Pseudomonadota bacterium
GCCGCAACCGGCTGCTGGGGGAATGGGCCGCTGGCCTCATGAACCTCACGCAAGAGGAAACCGACGCCTACAAGAAGGCGGTTGTACAGGCCGACTTCGAAGAAGCAGGCGACGAGGACGTAATCCGCAAACTGCTCGGCGATCTGACTGCAGCCGAGTGCGACGTGTCGGAAGACGACATTCGCACAAAGCTGGAAGAAATGACGGTCAAAGCGAAGCGCCAATATATGGGCGAAAGCTGATCCCATGCCGATGGCAGCAGCAGACATCGAGGCGCTAATTGTCGCCGCGCTTCCGGGCGCGAGCGTGGAAATGCAGGATCTGGCTGGGGATAACGATCACTGGGCCGCAACTGTGACGGCGCCGCAATTTGTCGGTAAGTCGCGGGTGCAGCAGCATAAGATGGTCTATGCCGCTTTGGGTGAGCGGATGGGGGGTGAGCTGCATGCCTTGCAAGTCACCACTGTGGTCCCCACCTAAATTGCATCAGTTCAAGAACTCGCTTTTAAAGGCCTAGGCAACCATGTCCGACATCAATTCACGCCTCTCCGGCATCGTTGGCGACAATGACGTCGTCCTGTTCATGAAGGGCACGCCGCTCTTCCCGCAATGCGGATTCTCCAGCCGTGCAGTGGCGATCCTCGACCATTGCGGCGTCGCTTACGAAAGCGTCGATGTGCTGCAGGATATGGAAGTGCGCCAGGGCATCAAGTCCTTCTCTGACTGGCCGACCATCCCGCAGCTTTACGTCAAAGGTGAATTCCTTGGCGGCAGCGACATCATGATGGAAATGTTCGAAGCTGGCGAGCTTCAGCAATTGCTCGACGAGAAGCAGGTAGCGAAAGCCGAAGGATAGTTTAGCGCAGTCGCGCTTGTGACCCCTGCTGCGTCGAACTCCACTTCATTTATTGGCTTGGTCGCGGAGCACGGTTGCGTAGCAACCGCAAGGCCAAGTGGCCGCCCGCAGGACCGATAGGCCCGAGGATGTCGCGCTCGCGGATGCGAGTGCGCAGCAAAAAGAAAAAGCCGCCTCGGAACCAAACGAGACGGCTTTTCTTTTTTCGGGGAGATGAAACTAGAGACCAAAAAAGTCCCATCTCTTTTCGAAGACCACACGGGTTGCCTATCACTATGCACCCACCGTGCCAAAAATGACTTATTGCACCAAATTAGCCACTTACATGGTTTCCCTGAACTAACCATGAGGCTATTTGTAAGAGATACCGACAGGTGCGGCTGCATTGGTGGTTGGCAAGTGCCCATTCGCCCGCCATCACTTGCTAGCAATGGCAGACAATCCGACACGATCGCCCGAAGGCATCCCCGCCGCCACCATCGTCATCTTCCGTAACTCGCCCGATGGCGGCGCACCGGAAGTGCTGATGACAGTCCGTTCGCGCAATATGGCGTTCGCTGGCGGGATGGCGGTGTTTCCCGGTGGCCGGGTCGACCAGGCCGATTTTGACCTGGCGCAGGAAATTGGTGGCGCGTTACCGCTTGACGAGGCCGCCCACCAGGTCGCCGCCGTGCGCGAAACGCTGGAAGAGACCGGCCTCGCTCTGGGTCTATCCGGTGAGATAACGGGGCATCGCGCTGAGGCGGCGCGTGCGCTACTCGACGAACAAGGCGCGCTCGCACCTGTATTGGAAGCGTTCGATTGGGCGCTCGACCTTGACCAAATCACGCCATTCGCGCGCTGGTTCCCCAAAAACGAGAACATCCCGCGCGTCTATGACACGCGCTTCTACCTCGCCAATCTGGGCACGGGCGACGTCCAAGTGTCCGCCGATAATTCGGAGAACACGCGGCTGTTCTGGGTCAGCGCACAAGGGGCACTCGATATGGCGGAAACCGGCGATATCAAGCTGATCTTCCCCACCCGCCGCAATCTCGAAAGGCTAGCTCTGTTCGCCAGCTACGAAGAAGCGCGCGCGCAAGCCGAAGCGATCCCGGTCAAGACGATCATTCCCATGGTCGATGACAGCAACGACCAGCCCATGCTGCGCATCATGGAAGATGCAGGCTACCCGATCACCGCCGAACTGCTTGAGACCGTGCAACGGGGTTGAATTTTGTTTTCCGCACACCCATCCGGGTGCGCGATTTCCTCGCTCATGCGACCTGGAGGTCGCGTCGCTGCGGGCGGCCAGTTGGCCTTGCGGACCTTTCAGGTCCGAACAAGAACCAACCCAGATCCCTTCACTACCTCCGCGCTAACCGCCGATTGTTCTCGCGAAAGTTCGCCACGCGATAGCCGCGCTCGGCCATTTCCTTGCGATAATCATAGCGCGCATCGCGGATTTCCTGATCGTATTCCTCATACGCATCGCGGCGGTCTTCTTCATCGGTCGCCCGGCGAAGATCGCTATCCAGTTCACGCTCCGCTTCGCTAATGTCGGTCTTGTAGTCGAGCCACCATTTGTTGCTGTCATTGTTTGGCGAAATCGGCGCCTTATAGCCTCTGACGACAATTTCGCGGTCGCGGGCAACAGCGGGGGCGGCAATCAAGGTTCCGGCGATCGCCAGCGAAGCAATAGTCACACGCATCATGAAGTGTCTCCTCGTGAATACTTGGAGTTAGAAAGTGACCTTTTGAACCTGAATGGCAGATTTCAAGCCCGGCTTGCTCGAGGCTCCGGCGCGCCCAAACGCTCAGCTGGTTCTGCAAGAGCGACGAAGCGTTGAGGTGAAGTGGAAAATTGGCGCGCCCGGCAGGACTGTCCTCGCCAGCTTACGCTAGCTCGTTCGTCTCCGCTTCGCTCCGACTCCGAACCTTTGACGGTTCGCGTCCGTCACACACATCGGACATATCAAGCCCCGGCTGGGGCCTGATATGTCTGGCGCGCCCGGCAGGACTCGAACCTGCTGCCTCAAGATTAGAAGTCTCGCGCTCTATCCAGATGAGCTACGGGCGCGCGCCATGTCAAATGACACTCGCGCCCAATAGCGTGCTTTGCGGCGCTGTAAAATCGCGTTAGTCCCTCCATCTATGAATAATCCGCAAAACGCCGCCGGCTCAGCGCCGCAAGCGACCAGCACGCCGCCGCTCAAATTTCGCTATTACGACCTCGTAATGGCGGCTTTCGTCACGATCCTGTTGCTGTCGAACCTGATCGGCGCGTCGAAGCCCAGCTACATAACGCTGCCCGGCGGCGACCAATGGATATTCGGTGCCGGCGTGCTGTTTTTCCCGATCAGCTATATCATCGGCGACATCTTAACCGAGGTGTACGGCTATGCCCGTGCGCGCCGCGTGATCTGGACCGGATTTGCCGCGCTCGCCTTCATGGCCTTCATGGCGTGGGTCGTCGTTAGCCTACCGCCAGCCAATGATTGGCCATTTCAGGAGGATTACGAGAACGTTTTCGGCAATAGCTGGCGGATCGTGATCGCATCTATGGTGGCGTTCTGGGCGGGTGAGTTTGCGAACTCAATCGTCATGGCCAAGATGAAAATCTGGACCAAGGGCAAGGCGCTGTGGAGCCGCACAATCGGCTCGACCGTGGTCGGTCAGGGCCTCGACAGCCTGATTTTCTACCCGCTGGCATTCTGGGGGCTGGCCGGGTGGCCACCTGAAACGCTGGTGCAGG
>JBCBDF010000261.1:0-3566 GCA_038529875.1 Pseudomonadota bacterium
ATCCTTGGCCACATCGACGCCAATGATGATGATGGCGCATTTGCCTATCAGCTTATGGCTGGCGCGGCGTTCGAATTGTCCGACCGGGCAGAAGTCTTCGGGCAATACACCTATCGCGCGACCACCGAGGATGCGGACATTGAGCTGAACCTGCTTCCCGCAACACTCGGAATCGAGTCCGAACAATCGATTGTGTCGGCGGGCCTGCGCTTTAAATTCGGCGGCTAATTGCGGCATCGCCTGGTAATAGCGAAGGGGCCGCGCCTTGCTGCTGCGGCCCCTTTTCTGTGCGCTGGCCGCTCGGGGGGACTTTGCGCTGGCTTATTTGCGGCGTAATCATCGCCGCCATGAGTGAGAGCATTTACGTCCGCCCGATTGGCTTTGCGCCCGGCCCACAACACAATGACGGAGCGGCCATCCGCCTCGCCGGATCGATGGTCTATGCCAGCAGGTTTGCCTGCATCGTGCGCCATGGCAGCGAAACCGTCGCGCGGCACTTGTTTGGCGTGCGCGAAGCCGAAAGCGTCTTTGCCGAGCTGGGCGGCGATCTTGAAGCAAAAGCACAGGCACAATGGGCAAACCTGCAAAAGGTCCACGAACCGATCACTTTGGGTGAGCGCAACATACGGCTCGACCAGCCGCAGATCATGGGCATACTCAATGTCACCCCGGATAGCTTTTCGGATAGCGGCGAATTTCTCGAAAAGCCGGAGGTCGGCCGCGCGCATGCCTCTGCCATGCTGGAAGCGGGCGCGAGCATAATCGACATTGGCGGCGAGAGCACTCGGCCCGGCGCGCAATCGACGTGGGAGGGGGACGAGAAAGAGCGCGTCCTCCCGGCGGTTGAATATTGCGCCAGCATGGGCGCAGCGATCACGGTCGATACACGGCGCGCGGGTGTGCTGGAGGCGGCGCTGGAAGCGGGCGCGCATGCAGCAAATGATGTCTCGGCCATGCGCTATGACCCGCGCATAGCGGAACTGGTGGCAAGCGCCCAGTGCCCCGTTATCCTGATGCACGCGCCGGGCGCGGGCGAGGATCTTCACGACGGCGGCGAGTACGACGATGTCGTGCTTGAGGTGTTCGATTTCCTCAAGGGCGCGCGTGCCGATGCGATCGCTGCGGGAATTGGTGAGGATAAAATCATCCTCGACCCAGGCATTGGGTTCGGCAAAAGCCTGACCGATAACCTCGCGCTGCTCAATGCGCTGCCGCTGTTCCATGCGCTGGGTTCGCCGCTGCTGCTGGGTGTCAGCCGCAAGCGGATGATCGGCGCGCTGTCCAACGAAGCAGAGGCGCATGAGCGGCTGGGCGGATCGATTGTGCTTGCGACCCTCGGCATGGACGCAGGCGTTCACATATTGCGCGTCCACGATGTTGCGGAGAGTGTGCAGGCGCGCAATGTCTGGCGCGGAATGCGCGATGCGGCGCTGACCGACTTCTCGCAATTGCCGCCGCTTTAGATTCGCGTGCAATTTTCCCAGCGTCGGAATACCGTGTCGCAATATCGTAATGCAGTCAGCGCATTGCAGCGCTCAATCACTTTAATGGGACCACACATATGCGCAGCCTCACATCTTCCATCGCCGCCATCGCACTCGCTGGCATCGCGGCGCCAGCCTTTGCTGACGGCCATAACCATGGTGAAGTCTCGCTGAGCGCGCAGGAAATCCTCGCGCCATATTATGCGAAGCTGCAATCTGAGATCGAGCTGCCGGTTGCACCGGCCAATGTCTCGCTTGCGCCCGACACAGTCCTGACCCGTATCGCCTTCGGCAGCTGCAACCATCAATTGCGCCCACAGGACATGTGGGCTCAGATCGCTGCGGCCAATCCCGACCTCTTCCTGTTCATCGGCGACAACAATTACGGCGATCAGGGATGGGATGGGGATGCTGCGCTGACCACTCTGCGCGCGGCCTATCAGGTGCAGGCCGAAACGCCCGAACTCGCATTTTTCCGCGAGCAGGTGCCGATGATGATAACATGGGACGATCACGATTTCGGCTTCAATGATGGCGGGGCCAGCTTTGCCTATCGCGGTTGGACGGAAACGATCTTCGAAACGTTCTGGGACGCATCCGACGAGGTGCAATCTCGCCCGGGTATCTATGAAAGTCGCATGTTCGGCCAAGATGGCCAAGTCACGCAGATTATCATGCTCGACACGCGTTTTTTCCGGTCGGACCTCGCGACCATGCCATACCAAATGGAGCGCCCACCACTTGGCGTGTATGCGCCGAGTGACGACCCTTCCAAGACCATGCTGGGCGAGGCGCAATGGCAATGGCTGGAGCAGGAACTGGCCAAACCCGCCGATCTGCGTGTGATCGTCTCTTCGATCCAGGTGCTGACCGATGCGCACAATTACGAAAGCTGGGAAAACCTGCCGCTGGAGCGGGCGAAACTCTATGCCATGTTGGCCGGGCGCGAGGAGAGCGGCATGGTGATGCTGTCGGGCGATCGCCATGCAGGCGGGATCTATACGGACGCGCCAGCCGAGGCTGGTGAACAGCTGTGGGAGCTGACCAGCTCGTCAATGAACTATTCGTTCAGCTCGACCGAACGCAACACCGCGCGCGAGCCCGATCCCAAGCGGCTGACCGATTTTATCTCAGAGGAGAATTTCGGCTTGGTCGAGATCGACTGGGAGGCGAAGACTTTCACCATGAGCATGCGCGGCAGCGAAGGCGAAACGCGCGTGACGCGCACTGTCAATTGGTAACGTCAGGCTGAATTAGAGGATGAAGCCGCCGTCGGACACCATCACATGCCCGGTGATGTTCGTGGCGGCATCTGACAGCAGGTAGAGCATGGTCCCGGCGATTTCATCGCTGGTTGCGAACCGTCCGCTGGGCGTGGATGCGGCCATCGCCTGGATCGTCGCATCACGACCCTGGTTCTCGACCGAGCGCTTAAAGTCCGGCGAGCTTTCCCAGATGTTCGTATCGACCCCGCCCGGCGCGATTGCGTTCACCCGGATGTTGTCGGGCGCGCCTTCCAGCGCAGCTATCCGCGTCATGTGCGAAACGGCGGCCTTGGCCACGCCGTAAGGGCCGATCCCGGCAACCGGCTTGATGCCGGTGGTGGAGGAGGTGATGACGGCACTGCCGCCGCCTTCCTTCATCGCTCGCATGGCCGCGCGCAGGGTCAGGAATGCACCGTCAAGATCGACGTCGAGCACGCGGCGCCATTGCTCCATGCTCATTTCAGCTAGCGTTCCGAACGAACCGATCCCGGCATTGACGATAGCGTGGTCGAGGCCAGCCAGCCTTGGCTCCAGATCGTTCCACAAGGCTTCATCGGCGACGCTGCCGACCACATGTTCGACCTCGCAGGAAAGGCCAAGCGCCTCCAACCCCGGACCGTCCACATCGACAAGGATGAGTTTGCGTGCGCCGCGCGCCGCAAGCGCCTGTGCGCAAGCGGCGCCTATGCCCGATGATGCGCCGGTAACCAGCGCTATACGGCCTTTGAAATCTTGGATGTCTGTCATCGGTTCGCGCTAGTCGTGCGCGGCGGGCCGATCAAGCCGCGTTGTAATTTTGCGGCTGGCTTCAAGCCGC
>JBCBDF010000262.1:0-3546 GCA_038529875.1 Pseudomonadota bacterium
GTCAACGCGAGCAAGAAGCAGTTCCGCAATGCCGATCTGTGGAATGAGCTGAACGAAATATCAGCCAAGCACAAGGTCGAATGGCACTGGGTAAAGGGGCATAACGGGCATCCCGAAAACGAACGGGTTGACCAGCTGGCCAGCGCTGAGGCCGAGAAAGCCGCGCTGGATGAGCCAAGCGAAAACGAAGACGCCTGACGCTGGGCTCAGATCCAAGCCGACACTTTCAGCGCCGCAATGAGAAACGGGCACGCTCATTTCAAAGCGCGCCCGTCAATTCTACAGGATCAATCATATGGTCGCAGTTGTGGAAGGCCTCCCACTCCAAGCCTTCCAACTGTCGTCCTCTGCGACCGGACCTGATCAATCGCGAAACCGTTAGCTGTTGTCTTCGACCGGTGCCTTGGGACCGTTCTTCTGGATCGATTCGATCGCATTCTTGGCGCTCGACTTGCTCGCATAGCCCTGCGTCGAGAACATCACTTCGGAGTTGTAGCTGAAGCGCACGCGAAACTCGCCTGCCTTGTCCTTATAGATTTCAAATTTGTGAGACATCGGATTTTCTCCCTTTGATTAGTGAACTATGCGTTCGACCAGCACCTTACAGATCGAATCTGCCTTGGCTAGGCGCAGGTTGTAAAGAACCGTTGCGGGGCATAATCCTCGCGCCTTATCGCGCTGGTCATCGCATCGGCGCGATGCTCGAGGATGTCTTGCGCCGCGAGCCGTGCGGCCGCTGGAGCGGTCTGGATGCCGAAGCCCCCCTGCCCTGCAAACCAGTAAAACCCCTCGCATTCAGGATCACGCCCATAGACAGGCAGGCGGTCCGGCGCGAAGCTGCGCAGGCCAGCCCAGCGGCGCTCCACCTGTTCGATCTTCCAGTCAGTGGCTTGTTGGAAGCGATCAATCGCCAGCGCAACGTCAATCTCTTCAGGGGCAGCATCGCAGGGGGCAGAAGGAATCTCGTCATGTGGGCTAAGCCACAATCGGCCATTGTCGGACTTGAAGTAGAACCCACCATTGATGTCGAGCACCAGCGGAAGATCGTCGGGCGCCTCTGGCGCAACGCGCAATTGCGCCACTGTGCGGCGATGAGGCTTGATACCAAGCGCACGAGCACCGGCCAGCTGCGCGACAGAGTCCGCCCAAGCTCCAGCGGCGTTGATTAGCGTCGCAGCGTGGAAGCTCTCACCGGCCTCAGTCGTTAGGTGCCACGCGCCTTCGCTGCGGTGCGCCTCAGCCAGGCGCGCGCGGCAATGAAGGGCAGCTCCCGCCTGCTTCATATCCTTGAGGTAATGCTGGTGCAGGCCCGCGACATCGATATCGGCACAGGCGGGTTCCCAGATTGCATCGCACCACGCCTCGCGCAGATGCGGCACCTTTGCAGCCAAGCCCTCGCGTTCCAATCGCTCGATTGAAACGCCCGTGCCGCTGAAGATGGTCACAAATTCATCCAGCGCCCCGCAATCCTCGCCCCGCCCCACGTAAAGCGCGCCGCGCGGACGCAAAAATCCGCCGTCTCGCAGGAATTTGCCGGAGGCGAGCGTCAGCGGGACGATGCTGGGTCCGCCATAGCATTCCTCCCAAAAGGCAGCAGAGCGGCCGGTCGAGTGATAGCCCGGTGCATCTTCGGCTTCGAGCACGACGACACTGGCATAGGGCGCGATCTCAGCCGCAATACTGGCCCCGGCCATTCCGGCCCCGATTACGGCAAAGTCGTATATGGTCTGCGACATAATAAACGGTCTTCAGGCTGGCGGTGCGGCTCGCGAGAGGAATTCACTGATCGCTTCCATCGCACGATCGCGCACATCATCGACTTCACGCAGGATTTCGTGGCGCGCCTCTTCACCGAAAGCAACAAGCTGTCCCTTGGGCAATCGCTCAGCTGCACGTACACAGGCATCATGGCTGACGAGTTTGTCCTCACTGGTCGAAAGAATCAGAATCGGCACATCGACCGCTTCCATTGCGCCCGGTGTCTCTAGCACGCGGGTAGAGGCATAGGCACGCTCCACCCAGCCCCAGCTTCCCGGCCCCATAACCAGCTCGGGGCGACGTTCGCGCCACCAAAGCTCATCCTCATAGCGATCATCGTCATGGGTGAGCAGTTCGCGTCGGCGCGCTGGCATTTCCCCGGGCTTCTCGCTCCACTTCCATGCCGGACGCGCTTCATCGCCGATGCCGCGCATCAACTTGGCCGCGCCATGGAGCACACCAAGCGGCAGCGGCGGGCCAGCCATACCCAGCATTGGCGCACTGAGAACGACAGCAACCGGATCAACCCGCTTTTCGATCAGCGCGCGCATGACCAAGTGCCCGCCCATAGAATGCCCTGCCAAGATATGCGGGCCAGGCGTTTCGGCTTTCCACGCGTCCCACAAATGCGCGAGATCATCAATCCACGTGGTGAAATCGTCGATATGTCCGGTAACTTCGTCATTGCCGAGACGCCCGGAACCTGCCTGACCGCGCCAATCCGCAGCCGTGATTCGCCAGCCAGCGCGGTGCCATTCGTCCAGGCTTTCGAGATATTTTTCGTAATTGTCCCCGCGTCCTGGCAGGAACAGGATCGAACCACGCGCCGCTGCTGAGCCGTCTCCCCGCGTGCTATCTGCGCCCCAATCGATCCGGCGCAATTGATGCCCGTCGCTCGCGCGCCAAATGGTCTCGACCGCGGCGGCTGGAATGGCACGCCTATCCATCACCGTATCGGTCATCCTGACACGATCTCGCATAGGCAAATTGACGTCACTAATTCGATGCCTCCGGTCTTGGTTACTTTTTGGTAAGCCATGTTCTGTAGCAATGCCCTTCAAGGAACCGCCCGGACACGCTGGACGGGGACCTTTTTGGGGGCAAAATGCTTAGTCAATATCTTCACTACGGATTGCTGATTGCCTTGGCAATCGCGCTTGCTTTTGCCGCCTTCACCGACATCAGGGAACGCAAAATCAGCAACCGCCTGAACCTTGCCATCGTGCTGGGTGCTCCCCTGTTCTGGTGGGCAAGCGGGCTTTCACTGCTGCCCGAAGGGCCAACAGTCTTCGCACCGACCAGCGTCGCTTTCCAGTTTGTCATCGCTCTGATTGTATTCTTCGCGTGCGCTGGATTGAACGCGTTAAAGATGATGGGCGGCGGCGATGTCAAATTGCTGACCGCGCTCGCGCTATGGATCGAACCCAGCGTCTTTCTGCAGCTGCTAATCATTATGGCGCTCGCTGGCGGCGTGCTCACCATTGTCATGGGAGCCTATCATTTTCTTCGACGCCAAAAAGAGCGTCTCGCCATTCCTTACGGCGTCGCCATCGCATTCGGTGGCCTGTGGGTGCTCACTACAACCTATTTTCCCGAAGCTGCGAACGCGGCCGTTCTGGGATGAACCTGATTTTAACCAATCCGCGCGTACCAAGCGCAACCATACCTGCCCGCAAACAGATTTGGGCCACTTAAAGGGGGCTATATAGCCATGGACAAGAAGAAGCTTGTTTTGCTGCCCCTGCGAACATGCTCCGTGCAGCAAATGCAGTACCGACCGCTATGATC
>JBCBDF010000263.1:0-3436 GCA_038529875.1 Pseudomonadota bacterium
ACTCAAGCACGATGTCGATGTGATCGGCGCAAGCTCGCTCGCCGCGGGACACAAAACCCTGATCCCGGAACTGATCAGTCTGCTGAAAGAGGCGGGCCGCGCGGATATCAAGGTGACGGCAGGCGGGGTGATCCCGCCGCAGGATTATGACTTCCTGCGCGAGGCTGGGGTGCAGGGTATTTACGGCCCAGGATCAAACGTGGTCGAATGCGCAGCGGATATCCTGACACTGCTCGGGCACAATATGCCGCCGCCCGGAGACGAGCTGTGTGAGGGACTGGACGAGGCGGCGGAGTGATTTTTGGTGTTTCCGTCATTGCGAGCGACCGTATGGTCGCGCGGCAATCCAGAAAACTGGACTGGATTGCTTCGTCGCATCCGCTCCTCGCAATGACGAAACAATGAGTGTGTTCCACACACATAACGAATGAGGTTTCCATGACCAACTACCACCCCGAGACCCAATCGGTGCACGCTGGCTGCGAGCCGGACCCGACCACCAATGCCCGGATCACGCCGATCTA
Organism: Pseudomonadota bacterium; assembly: GCA_038529875.1. Taxonomy (GTDB): domain Bacteria; phylum Pseudomonadota; class Alphaproteobacteria; order Sphingomonadales; family Sphingomonadaceae; genus Erythrobacter. Next base: position 525 of record JBCBDF010000263.1, read on the forward strand.
TCAGACCGCGTCCTATGTCTTCGACAGCCCGGAGCATGCGGCCAACCTGTTCTCGCTCGCCGAGTTCGGCAACATCTACACCCGCATAATGAACCCCACCAACGATGCGCTGGAGAAGAAGATCACCGCGCTCGAAGGCGGGGTTGGCGCGCTGGGCGTCGCCTCTGGCCATGCCGCGCAATTGATCGCGTTTCACACGCTGATGGAAACCGGCTGCAACATCGTCGCGGCGAAGAAACTGTATGGCGGTTCGCTCAACCAGCTGGGCGAGGCGTTCAAGAAATTCGGCTGGGAAACGCGCTTTGTCGATACCGACAATCTGGATGAAGTGCGCGCGGCGATGGATGACAAGACGCGCTGCGTCTTCATCGAAAGCCTCGCCAATCCCGGCGGTGTGGTGAGCGATATTGAAGCGATTGCTGCGATTGCGCATGATGGCGGCGTGCCGCTGATGGTGGACAATACGATGGCCACTCCTGCTTTGTGCAAGCCGATTGATCACGGCGCCGATATCGTGGTGCACTCGACCACCAAATTCCTCAATGGCCACGGCAACGCAATCGGCGGCGTGATCGTCGATAGCGGTAAGTTCGACTGGAAGGCGCAAGGGGACAAGTACCCCTCGCTCACCCAGCCCAATGGATCGTATCACGGTGCGGTGCTGGTCGATGCGCTGGAGCCGGTCGGTCCGGTGGCCTTCATCATCGGGTGCCGCGTGCTGGGCCTGCGCGACCTCGGCCCGGCCATGGCGCCGATGAACGCGTTCCTCGCGCTGACCGGCATGGAGACGCTGCACTTGCGGATGGAGCGGCACTGCGCCAATGCCAAGGCGCTGGCCGAATGGTTGCAGGAGCAGCCGCAGGTCGAGTGGGTTTCCTATGCGGGCCTGCCCGACAATCCCTATCACCCGCATGCACAGAAATATCTCGGCGGGCGTGGCGGCGCGGTGTTCACCTTTGGCCTGAAGGGTGGCTATGATGCGGGCGTGAAGCTGGTGTCTGAGGTTGAGCTGTTCAGCCATCTTGCGAATATCGGCGATACGCGCTCGCTCATCATCCACCCTGCCTCGACCACGCACAGCCAGCTGGAAGAGGCCGAGCTGATCGCTGCCGGTGCGGGGCCGGACGTGGTTCGCGTATCGGTTGGGATCGAGCATATCGAGGACATCAAGGCCGATCTGGCGCAGGCCCTGAACAAGGCGAATTGAAGACAATGATCCGTAATGACTGGACCCGCGAAGAGATCGCGGAACTGTTCGACCTTCCCTTTACTGAGCTGCTGTTTCAGGCGGCTTCGGTCCATCGGGAGAACCATCCGCCGGACCAGGTGCAGCTGTGCACTTTGCTCAGCATCAAGACCGGCGGTTGCCCCGAGGATTGCGGCTATTGCAGCCAGTCTGTCCACGCCGACAGCGGGGTTGAGGCGACCAAGCTGATGGATGTGCAGGCGGTGCTGCAATCGGCCGCTCAGGCGAAGGATCACGGCAGTCAGCGGTTTTGCATGGGCGCGGCTTGGCGCAATCCGAAAGACCGCGACATGCCCGCGATTGTTGAGATCGTGAAGGGCGTGCGCGCCATGGGTCTGGAGACCTGCATGACGCTGGGCATGCTGACCCCGAAACAGGCCGATATGCTGGCCGAGGCAGGCCTCGATTATTACAACCACAATATCGATAGCAGCCCGGAATATTATGAGCGGGTGATCAGTACGCGCGGCTTTGACGAGCGGATCGAGACGCTCGATCACGTGCGCAATTCGGGCATCAATGTGTGCAGCGGCGGGATCGTCGGCATGGGCGAAACGCGTGAGGATCGCGTGGGCTTCGTGCATACTCTGGCGACGCTTGAAGCGCATCCTGAAAGCGTGCCGGTGAACGCTCTTGTGCCAGTTAAGGGCACGGTGCTGGGCGATATGCTGGCCGACACGCCGCTCGCCAAGATCGACGATATCGAGTTTGTTCGCACGGTTGCGGTGGCGCGTATCACGATGCCCCTGTCGATGGTGCGGCTGTCCGCTGGGCGCGAAAGCATGAGCGAGGCGACGCAGGCCTTGTGCTTCCTCGCGGGGGCGAATTCGATCTTCACCGGCGATAAGCTGCTGACCGCGCCGAACGCTGGCGATGACAGCGACGGGGCGCTGTTTGCGAAGCTTGGCCTGACCGCGCTGCAAGGCGAGGAGCCGATGAGGGCGTGCAAGATGAGCGAGCTTGCTGAGTGATGGCGCGTTTCGTCAGAATTGCGTCCGTGGGATTTGCGATCTTCTCTGTCTTCTTTTGGAGCGGAGTTTGGATGTTCGTTGAGCTTGTCGAACTGCTCAACGAACGACTGACGGAAGCGACGATTTGGGATCGAGTAGCTCAAGCTGCCCCTGCGCTCATTTATGGCGTGATCACGGTTCTTTTTTGCCAGTGGTTTGCACGCGGCGTCATTAAGCGGGCGCCGCAAAGGGATTTTGATTGACCCTCGGCTTTTCCGTCGATGAGCTGCTCCCCAAGGCTCGCGGTGGCGGGCAGCTCAAGATGGGCCTTTCCAAGCTGTTCGAGGACGCATGGCTTCAGCCCGAACCGGACCTTGCCGAGAGAGCGCGAGGGTTTGCGGAGTTTCCAGAGGGCGTGCAGCTAAGCTCGCATGCCGATGCGTCGGGGCGCGAATTGGCGGCGATGCTAGCGGTGGACGGCGCCTTGCCAGAAGCGGCCAAGTCCACGCATGAAGACATGTGCCTGCTCACCCGCTTCGATAGCGAGGAGGCATACCGCCTGATCGGCGCTGCGGTCGCGTGGCCAAGCGATTGGCGCCCGGCGGACAAACTCGGCCTGCCACTGCGCGCGCTCCATGCGCCTATTGCGGGCTATAAAGAGCAACTCGCGAGCGGTGTTGATCACTTCATGGCAAAGCTCAAACCCGGACCCATCT
>JBCBDF010000264.1:0-3433 GCA_038529875.1 Pseudomonadota bacterium
CTTTGCCGATTGATTGCGAGAAAGCGCGAAGTTCTTCGAATACGGGGCTTGACCGACAACCATCACCCCACTAGATGCGCGGCCTCGCACACAAGTGTGGCCCCTTCGTCTAGCGGTTAGGACGCGGCCCTTTCACGGCTGAAACACGGGTTCGATTCCCGTAGGGGTCACCACCTCCCTTCCAGCATAAACAGGCAAAGCGGCGATTTCCGCTGCAAATCGGCCTGTGCACTTCCCTCGCCTGCTGCATGCGGTTAAGGGGGCAATTCGCGATGGGCAATCCACCTTCTCTCCCGTTTGTCGGCATCCTGTTGGCACTGGTGACATTCGTCGCTTTGCTGTTGGGCGGAGTTGATACATTCCTCGCAATATCCATGCTGATCGTCTGGATCGGCTCGCTCGTCCTTGCCTCTGCCCGACCACCGGAACCGGCCAATGTGGTGGTCCAGAAGAGCCTTAGCCAGGATGCGATGCGCGGCCTGATCGAAAACTCCGCGACCCCTTTGCTGGTGACCGACCGCAACAAGATCGCGCTGGCCAACCGCGCTGCACGGCGGATGCTGGGCCAGCACATTATCGGCCAAGACGCGCGCATGGCCTTTCGCCAACCATCAGCGATCTCGCTAATCACCAAAGAGCGCAATGGCCGCGCGATCGTGCGAGGGCTCGTGCGCAGGCGCGACATCTGGCAGATCAATCGCCAATCGGTTGATGACAGCATGGCGGTTATCGAGCTGATCAACAAGACGTCCGAAGCCGATATCAGCCGCGCCCATACCGACTTTGTCGCCAATGCCAGCCACGAATTGCGCACCCCGCTGGCAGGCATAATCGGCTATGTCGAAACGCTCAGCGAAGATGCGGACAGCCTCGACACACCGACCGCGAAGAAATTTCTCGATACGATCCAGCGCGAGGCGCAGCGTATGCAGCACCTGGTCAGCGATTTGATGTCGCTGTCGCGGGTCGAAGCCGAAAAGCACGATTCTCCGAGCGAAATGCTCGACCTTGCGCCTGTCGTAGAGCGGGCGGCGCGCGATGTCGCTGGTTCCCGGCGGGTAGATCAGCTCCAGTTCAAACAGCTCGACAAGAGCATGATCCGCGGCGACGCGCAGCAATTGGAGCAATTGGTCCGCAACCTCGTCGACAACGCGCTCAAATACGGCGCGCACAACAAGCCAGTCATGGTTGAGCTTGATCGCTCGCAAGACGGCCAGCAGGCCCGGTTGACCGTTGCCAATGAAGGCGAAGGCATTGAGCCTGAACACCTCCCCCACCTCACCCGCCGATTCTACCGCACCGATCCCGGCCGCAGCAGGGCATCGGGTGGGACCGGCCTGGGACTTGCGATTGTGAAGCATATCGTCGAGCGGCATCGCGGCAGGCTCGATATTCACAGCGATCTGGGTCAGGGAACGCAGGTGATTGTCCGCATTCCGCTGGAATCGCCAGATGCGACTGACGAGCAAGAAGAGAAAAATTCGGCGATTCAGAAGGTTGGCCGCCAAGATGAAAACAACGTCGAGGCCTCGCAAGCGCCCGGCGGCACCACCAAACAGAGCGAGAGCAAGCACGATGCTGTGGATACTCGCTCGACGACCAACGGTTCGTCATGAGTCTGTCTTATTTCTCCAACATCGCGCGGGTATACGCAGGCAAACAAAATTCGCTAGCGATTCTCCAGGGCAAACAGGGCTAATCCATGTCGCCGATCACGCTATTCCTGATTGCCATCGGGCTCGGTCTTGCCGGGTGGCTTGCAGGCCGTGCCAAGGCATGGAGCTTCCAAAAATCGGAACCAGGCGTCCGCCTGATCGCACGCCCCAACTACCACGCCTGGTATGTCGCGGTGTGGGTGGTGATTCCTGTGCTCGCATTCGTCGCGCTGTGGTCGATCATTTCCCCCGGGCTGGTCATGCAGACTGTGCTGGCCTCTCCAGGAGCAGAGAACCTGCCCGCATTCGGGTTTGAGCGAGAATCGATCCTGGCTGAGGCCCGCGCAGTCGCATCCGGCAATGCGCAGGGCGTATTCAACTCCGAAGCAGAAGCCCTCATCGAGCCGTTCCGCGAGGCAATCTCGCATTACAGCCTGATCGGAATTGTCGTGACGCTGCTGATCGGGTTTGGTGGCGGCGCCTTCGCATTCCTGCGGGTAAAGCCTGATTTCCGGGCTCGCACACGGGTCGAGCGCACGGTGATGGTCATCTTGCTGCTGGCCTCGCTGGTGGCAATCCTGACCACATTCGGGATTTTTGCGAGCCTGGTGTTCGAGACGGTCCGCTTTTTCGGCATGGTTTCTCCGATAGATTTCCTGCTCGGCACCTATTGGGGGCCGGACCCGATGAGCAACCCGGACAACCCGGACGGCACGCGCTATGGCGCTATCCCGCTGTTCTGGGGCACGATCTTCATCGGCGCGATCATCGCCATGATCGTCGCCATCCCGCTCGGCTTGATGAGCGCGATCTACCTTACCCAATATGCCAATCCGCGCCTGCGCGCATGGGTGAAGCCAGCGCTGGAAATTCTCGCAGGTGTTCCAACCGTGGTTTACGGCTATTTCGCCGCGCTGACAGTGGCCCCCTTTATCAGGGATGTGGCGGTGGCGGTCGGCATATCCGGAGCCTCCACAGAAAGCGCGCTTGCTGCGGGCGTGGTGATGGGCGTGATGATCATACCGTTCGTGTCCTCAATGGCCGACGACTCCATCGCCGCCGTGCCCAGCGCCATGCGCGATGGCAGCCTGGCGATGGGGGCAACACAGTCAGAAACGATCCGCCGCGTTCTGTTCCCCGCTGCTCTGCCGGGCATCGTTGCCGGGGTTATGCTCGCGGTGAGCCGCGCAATCGGCGAAACCATGATCGTGGTCATGGCTGCATCGACAGCCGCCAATCTCAGCGCCAATCCGCTCGACCGTATGACCACCGTTACCGTGCAGATCGTGAAGATGCTGACCGGCGAAGGCAGTTTCGACCACCCAGCAACGCTCAGCGCCTTTGCACTCGGCTTCGTGCTGTTCATGGTCACACTGGTGCTCAACTTTATCGCTCTGCGCGTCGTGAAGCGCTTCCGGGAGGCCTATGACTGATACCGCCACCCTTGATCTTGTGCGCCCAACGCGCACGCCTGAGTTCGCCAAGCGGATCGAGCAACGCTACAAATCGGAGCGCCGCTTCCGCGCGCTTGGCCTCGGCGCGATCATCTTCTCGGTCGCAGTGCTGATCTTCCTGCTCGGCAACATGCTGATGAACGGTGTTGGCGGGTTCCAGCGCGCCGAGCTGGCCGTGCCAATCAATTTCGCTGAATCCGGATTGGCCGGCGACCCTCAATCCCTCTCCTCGCCCACCGCATTGCAAGCGCTTGAGATGCAAGGGCTCCCGGACATTGTCGAATTCGCCGCTGAGCGCGAACTCGGCGAGGCAGGCGCGGCGGA
>JBCBDF010000265.1:0-3424 GCA_038529875.1 Pseudomonadota bacterium
CTTTGTATGGTCACAGCGGATCGCCACCAACGCCAGCTCGGAAGCGAGGTAGAATTCCGGTAGCGTCATACCGCCCTGCGCAGCGGCCCGGTCGATGATCGCCTGCCATTCGGCATCCATCTCTGCCTTGGTGGCATAACGGGTGTAGCCTGGGTGGACCCGCTCGAATGCCTCCTTCGCCAACGCCACATCATCGCGCACCTGGGCCGGCGTCATCAGCGCCTCTGCGGCCAGAGTTGGTGTGAGCTTTGGCGCTTCTTCCGCGCCCGCATCGCAGCCCGTTATGGTCAGCACTGCGGCGGCGATCATTGTGTGGATTGGTTTCATAAATCGGCATCTCCTTGTCGGAACGCTATTTTGACCATTGCTGCGCCTGCGTCGGCGCAAATACCCAATTTCCCGCCGATTTTTATGAATTGAGACGTTTGTACTCGCTCGGGCTGGTCCCGGCATGCAGCTTGAACGCGCGGTTGAAGCTGGCCTTCGAGCCAAAGCCCGATGACAGCGCAACATCGAGCAGGTTCACATCCTCGCGCGCAATCATGGCCTTCGCATGCTCCACCCGCAGGCCGTTGATGAAATTGCTGAAGCTCAGGTCGAGCCCCTGGTTGAGCGCGCGCGAGACATAGGCCTGATTCATCCCGAAGCGGCGCGAGAGGGTTTGCAGCGACAGGCTCGATTCCAGGTGCCAGCCATTCTCGATCACCATAGAGCGCAGCCTCTCCCCCTCGACCACCCAATCGCGCTCTGCGGCGGTGGCTTCCATCAATTCCTCCACCGAAATGGCATCGGGCGCGAGCATCTTGGGAAACGGTTGAAGAATGCGTGCGAGCGCCTCCAGCGATAACAGCATGAGCACGAACAGCGCTGCGATGTCCCACCAGAACGCCTCGAAATAGCTCATTCCCTGCACCAACGAGAATGCCAGCTCAATCGCCAAAAGCAGCGCGAAACCGGCGCCAAGCGGCACACACTTGGTCATCCATGTTGGCTCAAATTCATCGCCGTCTGAACGGCTCGCTTGCAGCCATGCGATGTATCGACCGCGCATTTGCCATATCGCCCAAAGTGACCATACGCCCAGTGCCAGCGCCGTGATCGACACAATGGGATCGATCACCGGCTCGTGAAAGGCGTTGTTATAGGCCCATTTGGCCTTGTAATCGCCCAGCATGGTGAACGCCCAAAGCTGGTACAGCCAATACAACGCGCCCGGTGCGAGCAGCCAGTAATAGGTAAGCGGCGTCACCCCCATCATCAATTGGCGCGCGTGCAAATACAGCATCGGCCCAAATAGCAGAGCGAGATCAGTGGGCAGGAATGTGAGGCCCGGCCAGATGTCATATGCGCCAGCAAACCCGATAATCATCGGTATCGTATGCACCGCCACCGCCAGCACAAACGCGAGCAGCCACCCTGCCGCGCGGCGCTCAATCCCCTTCGACCAGAGGTATGCCTGCCCCACCATCGCGCAAAGCAACACGCTGGCCATTGCGACGCTGCGCCAATTCATGATGAGGTGTTCAGGGCGATCCATTGCTTTGCGACATCCTGTGCGCTGTTAGATGAGCGCGCGCAATATCGCGGTCGCTAGGATCGTCGTCTCAAATGGCAACAAAGCGCCTCGGATCATGCGTGATTTAAGATTTGAGACGTCACGAACGGAGCATGGAATGCCACACAGCTGATATTCGCGATCAAATCTGACTGTTCGATTGAAGTCCCAAGTGGCGCGAGTGACGAGACTTGAACTCGCGACCTCCGGCGTGACAGGCCGGCGCTCTAACCAACTGAGCTACACCCGCGTATTGGGGTTTGCACCGCTTGGGAGCGAGGCCATTAGGCCCCGCTGATCTGACTGTCAACGGCTCTGACAGTCATTTTTTGGCATTTCGAAAAGATTATTCCGTCAGCAGCAAAACCGGCGTCTCAACCAGCTTTTTGACGTCCTGAATGAAGCTCGCCGCATCATAGCCATCCACGACGCGGTGATCGCACGAAATCGAGATATTCATCAGCTTGCGCTTCTCAATCCGCTCAGCGCCATCCGGGCCAGTGACATACATCGGCCGCTCGATAATCCGGTTCGGGCCGATGATCGCCACCTCTGGCCGATTAATGACCGGCGTGGTCGCTACACCGCCCAATGGGCCGAGCGATGTGACCGTCAGCGTGGAGCCGGATAGCTCATCCGACTTGGCCGATCCATCACGCGCAGCCTCTGCCAGACGGCCGATCTCGCGAGCGAGTTGCCACACGTTTTTCGATTGCGCATCCTTGATCACCGGCACCATCAATCCGTTACCGGTTTGCGCGGCCATGCCGAGATGCACCGACCCGTGACGGGTCACGACATTCGCTTCGTCATCATAGCGGGCGTTAATCATCGGATAATCCGGGATCAGCTTGCAGAATGCGCTGATCAGCAGCGGCAGCATGGTCAGCTTTGGCTTGTTGCCGCGGTTCGCATTGAGGTCGGCGCGCATCCGCTCAAGCTCGGTCACATCGACTTCTTCGACGTAGGAGAAATGGGGGATTTGGCGCTTGGATGCGGCCATGTTCTGCGCGATCCGTTTGCGCAGGCCTATGACCTTGATCACCTCATCACTGCGCGATGCGCCAGCAGGCGCGAAACCACCGCCGGCATTATAAGACAGAAACGCATCGAGATCGGCATGACGCACGCGGCCATCGGCGGCAGGCTTTACTTCGCCCAGGTCGATACCCAGATCGCGTGCACGCTTGCGGACGGCGGGCGTTGCGAGGACTTTTGCCGCCTCGGCGGAGTCGCTAGTATACTTCGTTCGTCCTGAGCTTGTCGAAGGGCGGGCCTCAGGTTCTACGCGTGCTTCGACAGGCTCAGCACGAACGGGTTCTTCTTTTAGAGCGGGCGTTGGCTCAGGTGTCGGCTCTGGAGAAGGTGCAGGCGCTGCCGCCTCTTCCTCAGTCCCTTCTTCGGCTTCGCCTTCCACCTCGACCACCAGCAGCATCGCGCCAACCGCGACGATATCGCCCGCTTCGCCAGCAACCTCGGTCACCGTGCCCGTCACCGGGCTTTCAATGTCGATCGTCGCCTTGTCGGTCATGACATCGACGATGTGCTGATCTTCCTCGATCTGATCGCCAACCTTGACCTGCCATTCGACGATTTCCGCCTCGGCCACGCCTTCGCCCACATCGGGCATGTTGAATGTGAATTTGCTCATGGTCAGATCAATCCTTGAGGATTTTGTCGATCGCTTCGCCAATGCGAACCGGGCCGGGGAAATAGGCCCATTCGAGGCTGTGCGGATAGGGTGTGTCAAAGCCGGTGACGCGCTCAACCGGCGCCTCCAGATGGTAGAAACAGCGTTCGGACACCAGCGCCGACAGCTCCGCGCCAAAGCCGGACGTGCGGGTCGCTTCGTGCACGATCAGGCAGCGC
>JBCBDF010000266.1:0-3413 GCA_038529875.1 Pseudomonadota bacterium
CAGCGCATCGAATTGCCAATCACCACGACCCACGATCCTGAGGCTCGCATCCTGGCGCTCGCTGGTTGAGTTCGCGCCATCGAAGCGCAAGGTGCGTGCATCGTCGAACACCAGGCCGCGCGCTTGCAGTTCCACCGTGTCTGAAAGCGGAGCGACAGCACGAATGCCGATCGACCAATTGTCGAATGCCGCGCGGGCGCTGGCCGGAACGCGCTGGTCATCAGGCGTCGTGAAGAAGCCCTGACCCCGGTCCCAGCGTCCGCTCACCACCGCAAATCCTGCGCCCAATTTCGCGCCAAGGCTCGCACTGGCTTCGGTTTCCTCGCGGTCATTGACGAGCACGCTTGCAGCAACCGGGCCAAGCGTATCGGCATCCGCGCTTTCAAGCTCGATTGTGCCCGCCAGCGCACCCGCGCCAAACGGACCGGAGCCACCACCGCGCGTGACGCGGATCGTGCTCAACCGCTCCGGAGCGATGGAATTGAACGGGATGTAACCGAAGAACGGGTCGGCAATCGGCACCCCATCGAGCAGCACCAGCGCGCGACTGGTCGCATTGCCGCCCAGTGCCCGCAGCGTCGCACCTTGGGCGCTGGGATTGGCGGAGCGGCTGTCTGAACGACGGAATTGCTGAAAGCCTGCAACATTGCGCAAAGTGTCTTCTATGCGCCCTGACGCGCTCGCAACAATGTCCTCCCGCTCGATCTCGCTGACGGCATAGGCGCTGACAGAAGGCGCCTGCTCCAATCCTTCGCCCGTGACCACGATTTCTGCTGGATCAGAATCGGGCACGTTACTCCCGCCGTCTTCATTCTGGGCGGCGAGCGGAGCTGAGATTGCAAGCGGAAGAGCGGCCGGAAACGACCATCGCAGAATAGGCATGGTGCGAGCGCTTAACCGAACGTTCAATCGAAGTCAGTTGCAAAATGCAATCATGACTCGCTTTTGCTATCCCCTTGTGCTTTCTTTCGACGTAACAGGAGAGAGACAAGACAATGCTCGCAAAAGCGCCAGACTTCGACGTTTTAATCGTGGGTGCCGGAATTTCCGGCATCGGCATGGCCGCGCATATGGAAATGAAGTCTCCCGGCCATTCCTATGCAATTGTCGAACAACGTGAAAATCTGGGCGGGACGTGGGATCTGTTCCGCTATCCCGGCATCCGCTCTGACAGCGATATGCATACGCTCGGCTTCGATTTCGAACCGTGGAGGCACGAAAAATCGATCGCCGACGCACCAGCCATTCTCGATTACCTGAATCGCATCGCTGACGAGCGCGGCATTCGCGAGCACATCCGCTTTGGCCACAAAGTGATCTCAGCCGATTTCCGCGAAGACGAAGCGCGCTGGCATGTCGAGCTGGAACTCGCCGATGGGGAGCGCAAGCGGCTCACTGCTAACTTCCTCTATCTCGGCTCAGGCTACTACGATTACGACGATCCCTACGATGCCGGGTTCGACTTCGGCGAATTTGAAGGGCAGGTCATTCACCCGCAATTCTGGCCCGAAGATCTCGACTATGCTGACAAGAAGATTGTCGTGATCGGATCGGGTGCCACTGCGGTGACCATCGTTCCATCGATGGCGGAAAAGGCCGGGCACGTAACCATGCTGCAGCGCACGCCGACCTGGATGTTCTCGCGCCCAGCGAAGGACTGGATTGCGAATACGCTGCGCAAGTTCCTGCCCGAAAGTCTCGCCTATCGCATCACGCGATTCAAAAATATCAAGATGCAGGACATCAGCTTCAAGATGGCGCGCGACAAACCTGAGAAGGTGAAGGACACGCTCTACAAGAAAATCGAAAAGGCACTGGGCAAGGATTACGACAAGGCCAGCTTCACGCCGCCTTATAATCCGTGGGAGCAGCGGCTTTGCCTGGTCCCGGATGACGATCTGTTCAACGCGATGAAATCCGGCAAGGCCTCGATCGCGACCGGCCATATTGCCAAATTCGAAAAGAACGGCGTGCGGCTGAAATCGGGGGAATTGCTCGAAGCTGACATTGTCATAACCGCAACCGGCCTGAAGCTGGCAGTGGCGGGCAAGATCGCGATTAGCCAGAATGGTACCCCGGTCGAGTTCCACGAGCGGTTCTATTACAAGGGCTGCATGTTCTCGAACTTGCCTAACCTTGCGGTGGTGTTCGGGTATCTCAACGCCAGCTGGACGCTGCGCGCTGACATCAATTCCGACTATGTCTGCCGGGTGCTCAACCATATGCGTGCAACCGGGACTGAGATCGCGACGCCCGTGCTGACGCCCGAGGCTGAGGCGGCACTGGAAGAAGACGACATCTTCGATTTCTCCAGCGGCTACATCCAGCGCGGCAAGCATATCATGCCGAAGAATGCGGTAGGCTATCCGTGGCGGCTCAATCAGGAATATGTGCTCGATCGCAAGCAGATGAAGAGCGAGCCGGTCGATGACGGTATCCTGGCCTTCGGCAAGGCGAAGACCGATATGGATGCAGATGGCGAGGAGCTTGAGGCGGCTGAGTAACCGACCTCTGTCATTCCCGCGAAGGCGGGAATCCAGCTTTCGGACCTAGCTGGCTCCGCTCTGGATCCCCGCTTCCGCGGGGATGACGAATAGGGGTTGGGTCACGACACAATCTATCCTACCCCCTCGATATGAGTTCATCGGAAAAAATCTGGACCGCAGGCCTCGTCATCATCGGTGACGAAATCCTCTCCGGCCGCACGCATGACAAGAATATCGCTCAGGTCGCGAGCTGGCTTCAGGTGCAGGGCATCCGCCTGGCGGAGGTCCGCGTGGTCGCAGATATCGAGGAAAAGATCGTCGAGGCGGTCAATGCGCTGCGCGCTGACAACGATTACCTGTTCACGACGGGCGGGATCGGCCCAACGCATGACGATATCACAGTCGATGCGGTTGCCACCGCGCTGGATGTGCCGGTTGTAATCCATCCGGATGCCCGCGCCCTGCTGGAACGCTATTACGCCGATAAGGGCGGCCTCAATGAAGGGCGCCTGCGCATGGCCCGCGTGCCCGAAGGCGCTGAACTGATCCCAAATCGCATGTCGGGCGCGCCCGGCATCCGCCGCGGCAACCTGTTCCTGATGGCGGGGGTCCCGCACATCACGGCTGGCATGCTCGATGCGCTCACCGGCGAACTGGAAGGCGGCGCGCCGCTGATCAGCGAAACGGTCGGCGGGTTCATTCCTGAAAGCGAGGTCGCGATGCTCCTGCGCGAAATCGAACAGGCGCATGAGAACTGCCAGATCGGCTCCTACCCGTTTTTCCGCGACGGCAAGGTAGGGTCCAATTTCGTGATCCGTTCAACCAATAGCGATGACTTGCGAAGTTGCTATGATACGCTGTGCGAAGGCTTGGGTGAAAACGGCTGGGACTTCACTCCAGGCGGGATTTTATAGCAATCGCGCAATA
>JBCBDF010000267.1:0-3413 GCA_038529875.1 Pseudomonadota bacterium
CTCGCCAGCGCTTCCCGATAGCTCGTCGGCCCAGGCGCGGTGGATAAAGTCGCGCGCAGGCTCGAACCCATGCTCGACGTAGCAGGCCCCGATCAGCGCTTCCATCACATCGCCCAGTATATTGTCGCTGTCTGCGCCGCCATCCTCGCGCGCTTGCTTGCCCAGCCGCAAGTGCTCTGAGAGGCCGATATTGCGAGCGATACGCGCGCAGGTCGCGCCGCTGACCAGCGCGTTCAGCCGCTGCGACAGCTTGCCCTCGGGCGCGTTGCCCTGGCGATAGAGCCAATGTGCAACCGACAGGCCGAGCACGCGGTCGCCAAGGAATTCTAGCCGCTGGTAGTCTTTCGATAATTGCGTGCCGTTCTGCTTGCCGCCCTGAACGCTGCCATGTGTCAGTGCCTCTAGCCATGGGGCCTCGTTGGTTACCTCCAGGCCCAGCCCGGCGAGCCAATCAACGGTCTCTGCGCCCAGATGATCGATAGGAGCGCCGGTCATAGGGTGTCGCCCATGCGGCTCCAGCGTGCGGCGCTGAACCAGGTCCATGGCTTGATCCATTCCGATCCGCCATCGGTGGACCACATGATGATGGTCGCGCGGCCCACCAGATTGTCTTGCGGCACCAGACCCACGGCGCCGCCCGCCATGGAGGTAAAGCGGCTATCCTCCGAGTTGTCGCGGTTATCGCCCATCACGAACATGCGCCCCTCTGGCACGATCTGCGGATCGACATTATCGGTGCGAGTCGAGCCGAAATCGAGCACCTCATACGACACGCCATTGGGCAGGGTTTCGCGGAAACGGCTATAAGCGCACACGTCCTCGCCGTCAGCATTGGTGCGCTGCTGTGCGCCCCATGCACAGCCGGTGTTAGACGAGACGGGAATGATGAAGTCCTCGATTGGTTCCTTGGCAACCAACTCACCGTTGAGGATGATCTGCCCGTCGACCATGCCGACTGAATCGCCGGGCAGCGCTATCACGCGCTTGATGTAATCCGTGCCGTCAATCGGGTGTTTGAAGATCACGACATCGCCCGCTTCCGGTTCGCTGGCTAGCACCCGCCCGGGGATCAGCGGCGCGCCGAAGGGCAGCGAATTGTTCGAAAAACCATAGGGCCACTTCGCCGCGAGCAAATAATCCCCGTTCCACAGCCGCGGAAGCATGCTTTCCGACGGAATCGAAAAGGGTGAGAAGACAAAGCTGCGGAAAATGAGGACGACCAGCAGCAGCTTCAGCGGGAAACCCGCAAAGCTGGCGAGGCTCTCCGGCTTGTCCTTATCGCTGGAGGCAGTGGATAGCTCGCCAGTCTTGGTGTCGGCATCAGTTTGGGTCTTAACATTCATCGTCTGCATCCCTAGTCGCGTGGATGCAATCACGCCAAGGGTATTTGCCGATGTCTGATCCGATTTCCACCGCATGGGATACAATCTCCAAGCTGCCGCAACCGACACTGACTGAGCTGTTCGCGGCTGATCCTGATCGGGTCGCAAAGCTGAGCCAGCGGCTGGAGGCCTCTTTGGGCGAGCTGGATAAGCTTGACATCCTGTTCGATTGGTCGAAAACCCATCTGGATGATGCGGTTCTGGGTGAGTTGGAAACATTGGCCGAGGCGCAGGATTTTGCCGGCCAGCGGGCGGCTTTGTTCGATGGCGGGATCGTCAATGTGACCGAAGGGCGCGCGGCGACCCACGGCGCAATGCGGGGCAGTGGCACAGAGGCGGACGTGGAAGAGGCCGAAGCGCTCACCGCGCGGATGGGCATGCTGGTCGAAGCGATCCACCAGGGCGCACTGGGCGAGGTCAACCATTTGATCCATATCGGAATTGGCGGCTCTGCCCTTGGGCCTGCGTTGGCGGTGGACGCATTGGGGCGTGACCTGACGCCGGTCGATGTGCATGTCGTATCGAACATTGACGGGCTCGCGCTGGAGCAAGCCTTTGCCGCCTGCGATCCGGCGACGACTTTGATCGCCATTGCTTCGAAAACCTTCACCACGACCGAGACGATGACCAATGCGACGAGCGCGCTCAAATGGCTCGCTGACAATGGCGTCGGTGATCCGAGCGGGCGCGTGGTCGCGCTCACCGCCAACCCTGAAAAGGCAGTCGAATGGGGCGTCGATGAAACGCGCATCCTGCCATTTCCTGAGAGCGTCGGCGGGCGCTATTCGCTATGGTCGAGTATCGGCTTTCCGGTCGCGATTGCGGTTGGCATGGACGATTTCCAGGCCATGCTGGCGGGCGCGCAGGCGATCGACACGCATTTCCGCGAGGCCGAGGGCAGGGCCAACCTGCCGCTGCTCGCCGCCTTTGCCGATCAGTATTACACCCGCGCTCGCGGATGCCAGACCCGCGCGGTGTTCGCCTATGACGAGCGGCTCGGCCTGCTGCCCGACTATCTCCAGCAGCTTGAGATGGAATCGAACGGCAAGCGCGTGACCACGCACGGCGAGCCGGTTGGCTACCCGACTGCTGCGGTGACATGGGGCGGGGTCGGCACAGACGCGCAGCACGCCGTGTTCCAGCTGCTGCATCAGGGCACGCACCTGATCCCGGTGGACTTTATCGCCAGTATTGCGCCCGGTGACGAGCTGGACCCGGCGCATCACAAGAGCCTGCTGATCAATTGCTTTGCGCAAGGGGCCGCGCTGATGGCAGGCGGCAATATGTCAGCCGATGGGCCAAATGGAAAAGACGCCCCGGCGCGCGCCTTTCCGGGGAATCGCCCCAGCGCGATGATCCTAGTCGATGATCTTGATGCGGCGGCGCTGGGCGCGTTGATTGCGTTCCACGAGCATCGCACCTTCGCCAACGCCGTGCTGATGGGGATCAATCCGTTCGACCAGTTCGGGGTGGAGCTGGGCAAGAAGATGGCGAAAGACATCGACGCAGGCGAGGGCGAGTTCGACGCGAGCACCAAGGCGCTGATGGAAGCAGCGAGGATGGTCTAAAAATCTGCTTGGATCGGCCAATTATTACATATCGCCGCTCGCCTGCGTCATAATATGGCAAATCTGCTCCGCGACTTTGCACTCAGGTCCAATTCAGGTATCTCGGGCTAGAAGATTGCTTATTGATTCCACAGATGAGGCATCCGAATGACCCGCAAAATTATGTTGCCGGCAGCTATTGCTGCACTCTTTTTTGCTTCGGCAGCACTTGCGGATGATGGCAAATCGGACGGCGCCGAAATTGTAACAAATGTCGAAACGGAGGCTGTCCCCGCGAAGTTGGTCCGTTTCGATGGCGGTCCGAAAGTCCTGACCGCTTCAAAGCGGCTACGCATATGGCGCTCGCACTTGGCGTATAAGCTGACCGTGAACGAGCAGGGTGTGCCGACCGAATGCGAGTTGACCGAGAAATTTCGCCGCAAATATGTTTCTGTCGAATTGTGTAAGGTCCTGATCGCTCATC
>JBCBDF010000268.1:0-3390 GCA_038529875.1 Pseudomonadota bacterium
TGGCGATAGCGTCAACGTGCCCACCAATTGCTGCAGCAGGCGAGGCCGCGCGGACAGCAAGTGAAACAAGTTAATCGCAGAGGGCGCGCCGGCAAGCAGGCTTTCCCACCGGGTCAGAGCGCGCGGCGCATCATCCGCCTGGGCCAAGGCCGCAACCAGCTTCGGCTGCAGCGCATCGAATGCCGCCAAAGCCTCATTTGAGCGCAAACATTGATAGCGGCCATCGCGCCAGGCTGAGATTCTCAGCGCCAGCTCATCGGGATCAGCAAAGCCCAGATCGCCCAACCGCTCTGCCAGTTCCGGCTTTTGAGGCGTGACTGGCTCAGGCGGCGTCGCGCTCACCGCATCGCCGATCAGCGCATCATAGGCCGCACCAACCCGGTCAGTGATGCCCTCCAGCTCCGCCACCAATGCCGCCCCATCAGCCAACCCATCGAGCCGCGCAACCGCGTCCAGCGCATCCCCCTGTGGCAGCACATGCGTCTGGCGGTCATTCACCATTTGCAGCCGATGCTCAATCATCCGTAGCCGATGATAGGATTCGCCCAGCATCTGGGCGGTCCCGCCATCGATCCAGCTTGATGCAGCCAAGGCATCGAGCGCATCGCGCGTGCCCTTCACCCGCAGGCTGGCATCGCGCCCGCCATGGATCAGCTGATGCGTCTGCGCGTAAAATTCGATCTCGCGGATGCCGCCGCGCCCGCGTTTAATATCGAAGCCGGGGCCAGGGCGTTGCGGACCATCATAATTGAGCCGGATCTGGGCGGTCAGCCGCCTGATCTCCTCCACGGCTCCAAAATCGAGCGCGGAGCGCCAGACGAACGGCTTGATCCGCTCAAGGAAAGCCTCGCCCGCCGCGATATCTCCCGCCGCCGCGCGCGAGCGAATGAACGCCGCCCGCTCCCACGCCAGCGCCGCACTCTCATAATGCGCCCAGGCGGCACCGCTGGGAACCGCCAGCGGGCTGATCTCGCTGGCCGGGCGCAGCCGCAAGTCGACGCGGAAAACGAAGCCATCGGCGGTGTTTTCCGTCAGCAGTTTGACGATACCGCGCGCATAGCGCTGGGCCGCGTCGCCCGGATCGTCCCGCTCGCGGCACGGCAACGTCTCGGGATCGTAGAGCAGGATCGGGTCGATATCGGACGAATAATTGAGCTCGTGCGCGCCCTGTTTGCCCAGCGCCAATGCGTAAAAGCCGATCGGCTTCGCGCCCTCCACGCGATCATCAATAACCTGAATGATCGCCCGGTGCAGCGCCCGGTCTGCACAATCAGAAAGCTCACGCATAACCCGTTCCAGCGGGAATGCTCCGGCCAGATCGCCAATCCCGAGCGCTACGGACAGAGCCACGCGTTCCCGCCTTAGTGCCGTACCTAGGTCCGGCGCATCCTCACCCGCCTGCTTAGCCCATTTGATCGCCGCCTCACCATCCCCATGCGCCAGCAAACCGGCTAGATCAGGCATCCGCTCCAGCCCGCGCGCGAGAAAGGGGGCGTATTCCCGCGCCCGCGCGATCGCGCTGTCCCAATCGACTGATCCATTGTCCGCCATATGCTGCCTCATGGCGCGCCCACGCCTCACTCGCAAGATAGCTTGATGGCAGGCATCATGGCATCACGCCTTGCGGGCACGCGCGCGCTCTGCAAAAGGTGCGCGCAACAGATTTGGATGAGAGGAACCACCCAGGATGATCAAACAAGCACTCAAGCTTGGCACATTGGCAGCGGGCGCGATGGCGCTGACCGCGTGCGATGCGATAACGTCGCTAGGCGGCGAGACTGGTATCGACGGAATGGACATTCCTGAGGTCGCAGCGGGCGAGCTGTCCGAAGACACCATGAAGGACATCACCCGTACGCTTTCCAGCGACGAATTCGATGGCCGCATGCCGGGAACCGAAGGCGAGACCAAGACGGTCGCGCTGCTCACCGAACGCTTCGAAGCGGCTGGCCTGCAACCGGGCAATGGGGACTCGTGGGTGCAGGAAGTTCCGCTGGTCGAAATTACTGGCAAGAACTTCGCCCCGCTGACCATCACCAATGGCGAAACCGATCTCGCCTATGATTTCGGCAGCGAATGGGTCGGCGTGACCTATCGCGAAGATGCGCAGACCCAGCTGGCGAACAGCGAAATGGTGTTCGTCGGATATGGCATCAACGCGCCAGAGCGTGACTGGAACGATTACGAAGGCGTGGACGTGACCGGCAAGACTGTCGTCGTGCTGGTCAACGATCCCGATTACGAGACCGAAGGCCTCGAAGGGAAATTCAACGGCCGCGCCATGACCTTCTATGGCCGCTGGACCTACAAATATGAAGAAGCCGCACGGCAGGGCGCAGCTGGCGTTCTGATCGTCCACGATACCGAACCTGCCAGCTATGGCTGGAACGTGGTCGAATCGAGCTGGTCCGGCCCGCAAGCCTACGCAGCGCGCGGTGACAATCCGCCGCCGCTCACCACCATGAATGGCTGGGTGCAGAAAGAGGTTGCGCGCGAAATTCTCGCCGCAGCAGGGCAGGATCTCGATGCGCTGACAGCGCAGGCGAAGACCGAAGAATTCGAAGCGGTTGAGCTGGGCATGACCGCCTCGACCAGCTTTGAAAATGATATGCGGACCTTCGCTTCGCAAAATGTGATCGGCATTCTGCCGGGTACCGAAGCGCCGGATGAGTACATCATTCACACCGCGCATTGGGATCACCTGGGCCGCTGCACACCGGCACCCGATGGCGATGACATCTGCAATGGCGCGGTCGACAATGCCACTGGTACAGCCGCGCTGGTCGCGCTCGCCGAAGCGCATAACAAAGCCGGAGCGCCCAAGCGTAGCCTCGTCTTTCTTGCGGTGACGGCGGAAGAATCCGGCCTTCTCGGCGCGTATTATTACGCTGCCAACCCGGTCTATCCGCTCGATCAGACGGTGGGCGGCATCAATATGGACGCCTTCCTGATGGCGGGCGCTGCGAAGGACGTAACCGTGGTCGGCCCGGGCAAATCTCAGCTCGATGCATTCCTAGTGACGGCGCTGGAGGCCGATGGCCGCACTTTGACGCCCAATCCCAACCCTGAGGCGGGCTATTATTACCGTTCCGACCACTTCGCCTTCGCCAAGCAGGGCGTGCCCATGCTCTATGCCGATGGCGGAGAAGACCTGATCGAAGGTGGGCGCGACGCGGGCGCAGCGGTGGCCAAGGATTATCGTGATAATCGCTATCACGGTCCGAAAGACGAGTTCAATGAGGAGTGGGATTGGTCCGGCGTAATGGGCGATTTGCAATTGTTCTATCGCATTGGCCGGATGATGGCGGAAAGCAGCAGCTGGCCGAACTGGAATGAAGGCGATGAATTTAAGGCCACTCGCGATGCAAGCTGCGCCAGCGCCGAAACGGG
>JBCBDF010000269.1:0-3366 GCA_038529875.1 Pseudomonadota bacterium
CAGGCGTGAGCTCGAAGCTCGGCTTGCCATCCTTGATGCTGACATGCACTTCGCCGCCATCGGCAAGTTTGCCAAACAACAGCTCCTCGGCGAGCGGCTGCTTGATCTTGTCTTGCAGCAACCGGCCCATTGGGCGTGCGCCGTACAGCTTGTCATAGCCCTTGTCAGCGAGCCAGCTGCGCGCATCGCTATCGAACTGGATGTGCACGTTCTGCTCGGCCAGCTGGAGCTCCAGCTCGAGGATGAACTTGTCGACCACGCGCGCGACCGTCGGTTTGCCAAGATAGGCGAACGGTACGATTGCATCCAAACGGTTGCGGAATTCCGGCGTGAACATCTTCTTCACCGCTTCGGACCCGGCATCTTCCTTCGACACATCGCCAAAGCCGATGCCTTGGCTGGCCATCGCGGCCGCACCGGCATTGGTCGTCATGATCAGCACGACGTTGCGGAAATCGACCGTCTTGCCGTGGTGGTCGGTCAGGCGGCCATTATCCATAACCTGCAGCAGGATGTTGAACAGGTCGGGATGCGCCTTCTCGATCTCGTCGAGCAGCAGCACGCAATGCGGGTTCTGATCAACCGCATCGGTTAAAAGCCCACCCTGATCGTAACCAACATACCCCGGAGGCGCACCAATCAGGCGCGAAACGCTGTGGCGCTCCATATATTCGGACATATCGAAGCGTTTCAGGTCAATACCCATGATCGAGGCGAGCTGACGCGCAACCTCGGTCTTGCCCACGCCGGTCGGGCCGGAGAACAGGAAGCTGCCAATCGGCTTGTCCGGATCGCGCAGGCCCGCGCGCGACAGCTTCATCGCGGTCGATAGGCGGTGGATCGCCTCATCCTGGCCAAACACTACATGTTTCAGGTCGCGTTCGAGGTTTTCGAGCGCCTTCTTGTCGTCCTTGCTGACCGATTTCGGCGGAATGCGCGCCATGGTCGCGATCACCTGCTCGATTTCTTTGGCGGTGATCTTCTTCTTACGACGGCTGGGCGGGACCAGCATCTGCATCGCGCCAACTTCGTCGATCACGTCGATCGCCTTGTCCGGCAATTTGCGATCATTGATGTAGCGCGCCGACAGCTCGACCGCGGTTTTCAGCGCGTCAGGCGTGTATTTCACATTGTGATGCTCTTCAAAGGCGGTGCGCAGACCCTTCAGGATCTTGATCGTGTCTTCGACCGTCGGCTCGTTCACGTCGATCTTCTGGAACCGGCGCAGCAGCGCGCGATCCTTCTCGAAGTGATTGCGGAATTCCTTGTAGGTGGTCGAACCGACGCAGCGGATTGTCCCGCCGGACAGCGCAGGCTTGAGCAGATTGGAGGCGTCCATCGCCCCGCCGCTGGTCGCGCCCGCGCCGATAACGGTGTGAATTTCGTCGATGAACAGGATTGCATGCGGCATCTGTTCAAGCTCGGAGACGACCTGTTTGAGGCGTTCCTCGAAATCGCCGCGATAGCGCGTGCCTGCGAGCAGCGCGCCCATGTCGAGCGAGTAGATCACCGCTTCGTTCAGGACTTCGGGCACATCGCCTTCGACGATTTTGCGAGCGAGCCCTTCGGCAATCGCGGTTTTACCAACGCCGGGATCGCCGACATAAAGCGGGTTGTTCTTGCTGCGGCGGCACAGGATCTGGATCGTGCGATCAACTTCCGGTCCGCGACCGATCAGCGGGTCTATGCGCCCGGATTCGGCCTTGGCATTGAGGTTGACCGTGAATTGGTCGAGCGCGGTCTCTTTCTTGTTGCCGCCATCCTTGGCCTGTTCGGCTTCGCCGGGTGCGCCATCTTCGGCCCCCTGTGGCGACTTGGATTCGAGCTGGCGTCCGCCCTTGCCTATGCCGTGGCTGATATAGCTGACGGCGTCGAGGCGGCTCATATCCTGTTGCTGCAGGAAATAGACCGCGTACGAATCGCGTTCGGAAAACAGCGCGACCAGCACATTTGCGCCTGTAACGGTATCTTTGCCTGAGGATTGCACATGCAGGATCGCGCGCTGGATCACCCGCTGGAACCCGGCGGTGGGCTGCGGATCAGCGTCTTCTTCCGTCTTAAGAGACTGATATTCTTGATCTAAATACTGCTTCACGACTTCGCCCAGCTCCGCCAGGTCAACGCCGCATGCCGCCATAACCTGTGCCCCGTCCTCATCATCGATAAGGGCCAGCAGCAAGTGTTCGAGCGTTGCATATTCGTGGCGCCGTTCAGAGGCGTGACCAAGCGCATTATGCAGCGTGCGTTCGAGGTTTTGGGCAAAACTAGGCATGGAATGGAGTCTCTAGCGGGCGTGCTCGCGATTTTTCACTAAGCGACAGGGTAAAGGGCGATTTCAGCATATATGGGACCAATCTTTTCAATTGCGAGACTGGATATGCCGTGATTTCCCGGATCATGTGCCGGGCTTCTTGGGCGTTGGTTTTGAGAAGAGTGCATCTGCGGCGTCGCGATGCGCAGCCGCCGAGAGGCGATGACCCTCTACTCGCACGATTTCCGCCTCGAGCAGCTTGATCCGCTCTTTCAGCTCGTCCTGCGAATACGGCCCAAGATCCTCGCTCGCGAGCTTGCTCGCAGCATCTCCCTTGGGGCGGGGAAGATCCTCTTCATTCATCACATCATGTAACATCGCAAGCAGATCGGCTTGCTGTCAATGCGCGTGAGCGTTAATCGCAGTCAATATCGACCAATTGAGGGCGGTCGATAAACAAACAGGGGCAAATCATGGACGACACAGCTGTGGCGAATGAAAGCTTGCAAGTGCCAGCGCGAATGGATTCGATCGGGTTTGCCGAAGCCGGCGGGCCAGAGGTTCTGACGCTAGAGCAGTCCGACACGCCAAAGCCGGGCGCGCAAGATGTGCTGATCCGGGTTGCTTATGCCGGGGTGAACCGCCCGGATTGCATCCAGCGCGCTGGCCATTATCCCGCCCCGCCGGGCGCTTCGCCTATCCTCGGGCTTGAGGTTGCGGGCGAAGTGGTGGCCATTGGTGCGGATGTTCCCGACGATATACTGGGCAGCCGGGTTGCCGCGCTGACGCCGGGCGGGGGATATGCGCAATATTGCACCGCCCCGTGGCAACATTGCCTGCCTGTGCCCGCCACCATGTCGCTCAAACATGCCGCTGCAATCCCCGAGACGCTGTTTACCGTGTGGCACAACGTGTTCGAGCGCGGGCTGATCGGCGATGGCGAGCGTTTGCTGATCCATGGCGGCACGTCGGGCATCGGGACAATGGCAATCATGCTCGCCAAGGCGTTCGATATCGAAGTGATTGTCACCTGCGGCGATGAGGCGAAATGCGCCGCCGCCCGTAAGATTGGCGCTGACCTGGCGATCAATTACCGCGAGCAGGACTTTGTTGAG
>JBCBDF010000270.1:0-3355 GCA_038529875.1 Pseudomonadota bacterium
GAGAGCGCGCGGGCATCTTCGCTGCCGCCGGACAGCACGATGGCGTCGAAATTCTCATTGAGGCTCTGGAACGACACATCGACGCCGACTTCTTTCGACGTTTTGAACTCGACCCCCTCGGCCTCCATCTGCACGCAGCGGCGGTTGATCAGATGCTTTTCCATCTTGAAGTCGGGAATGCCATAGCGCAGCAATCCGCCGACCCGGTCGCTCTTTTCGAACAATGTCACGCTGTGCCCGGCACGCGCCAATTGTTGTGCGCAGGCCATGCCAGCCGGACCGGAGCCGACCACAGCGACCGACTTGCCGGTCTTCTTCGCGGGCACTTGCGGCTCTATCCAGCCCTCTTTCCACCCGCGATCGACAATTGCGCATTCGATCGACTTGATCGTCACCGGCTGGTCGATGATGTTGAGCGTGCAGCTTGCCTCGCATGGCGCAGGGCAGATGCGGCCCGTAAATTCCGGGAAATTGTTGGTCGAATGCAGCACGGCGAGCGCGTTCTTCCAGTCATTCTCATAGACCAGATGGTTCCAGTCCGGGATCATGTTGTTCACCGGGCACCCGTTGTGGCAATAGGGGATGCCGCAATCCATGCAGCGCGCCGCCTGCGACGACAGGGTCGCATCGTCCGGCTGCACCACGAATTCGCGGTAATTGTTCAGCCGTTCTTTCGGATCGAGATAGTCGCGCTCGCGCCGCTCGATTTCGAGAAATCCGGTATCTTTACCCATGGTTCTTGTCCGTATCCCTAGATCTTATTCTGCCGCGACCGAGGCGGCTTCTTCGCGCTCGGCTTCGAGTGCCTTCAATGCGCGCGCATAATCGGCTGGCATGACCTTCACGAACTGGGTAAGCGCATTAGGCCAATTGCCCAGCAACTCGCCCGCTTTGGCGCTGCCTGTGTGCAGCTGATGGCGTTCGATCAGGATCTTCAGCCGTTCGGCATCGTGGCGCAACATGTCGCCCATGCCGAAATCATTGACCGAGCTGGGCCGCTGTGATGGCCGTCCTGTCCCATCTTCGGCATCGGGCTCTGCACTGATCGGCAGCAGGTCGACCTGCGCTTTGTTGACCAGTTTTTCGAACGTGCCTTCGGGGTCATAGACATAGGCCACACCGCCGCTCATCCCGGCGGCAAAGTTGCGGCCCGTCTGGCCCAGCACCACGACCACGCCGCCGGTCATATATTCGCAGGCATGATCGCCCGCGCCTTCGACCACGGCAATGGCGCCTGAATTGCGCACGGCAAAGCGTTCGCCCGCGACGCCGCCAAAATAGGCCTCGCCCGCAATCGCGCCATACAGCACCGTGTTGCCGACGATAATATTGTCGCCCGGATCGCGGTTCGCGGCCTCTGGCTGGCGCACAATGATGCGGCCGCCCGAAAGACCTTTGCCGACATAGTCGTTGGCATCGCCTGACAGGTCCAGCGTCACGCCATGCGCGAGCCACGCGCCGAAGCTTTGCCCGGCCACCCCGTCAAGATTGATGCGGATGGTCTCCGGCGGCAGGCCTTCGTGCCCATGCGCGGTCGCGATCTCGCCGGATAACATCGCGCCGACCGTGCGGTTCACATTGCGAATGTCGTAGCTCAGCTGGACCGGCTTTTTCGCTTTGATGGCCTCGGCGCAATCTGCAATCAGTTCGTTGTCGAGCGCTGCATCGAGGCCGTGATCCTGTCCCTCCGTGTGGTTGAGCGGGGCACCTTCGGGCAGCTGCGGCACGTGCAGCAGACGCGAGAGGTCGATGCCGCTCGCCTTCCAGTGGCGATGCATCCGGGTCATGTCGAGCCGGTCTGCGCGGCCGACCATTTCCTCGACCGTGCGGAAGCCCATCTCTGCCATGATTTGGCGCAGCTCTTCGGCAACGAAGAACATGTAGTTGACGACATGCTCGGGCTGGCCGGTGAAGCGCTTGCGCAGAACCGGGTCTTGCGTCGCGACCCCGACCGGGCAGGTGTTGAGGTGGCATTTGCGCATCATGATGCAGCCCGCTGCGATCAGCGGCGCAGTGGCAAATCCAAACTCGTCCGCGCCCAGCAACGCGCCGATGGCAACATCGCGGCCCGTGCGCAATCCGCCATCGACCTGCACCGCGATGCGGCTGCGCAAATCGTTGAGCAGCAGGGTTTGCTGGGTTTCAGCGAGGCCGATTTCCCACGGGCTACCAGCGTGCGTCAGCGATGTGAGCGGCGATGCGCCGGTCCCGCCATCATAGCCAGAGATTGTGACATGGTCGGCGCGCGCTTTGGAAACGCCCGCTGCCACTGTGCCCACGCCCACCTCGGAAACGAGCTTCACCGAAATGCGCGCACTTGGCTGCACATTCTTCAAATCGTGGATCAGCTGAGCAAGATCTTCGATTGAGTAAATATCATGGTGCGGCGGCGGGGAGATCAGGCCCACGCCCGGGGTCGAATGGCGCACCGCGCCGATCCGCTTATCGACCTTGTGGCCGGGCAGCTGGCCGCCTTCACCGGGCTTTGCACCCTGCGCCATCTTGATCTGGATATCGTCGGAATTGGCGAGATATTCGGTGGTCACGCCGAAGCGCCCCGATGCCACCTGCTTGATCCGGCTGCGCATCGAATCGCCATTGTCGAGCGGCTTGAAGCGGAACGGCTCCTCGCCGCCTTCGCCAGTGTTCGAGCGACCGCCAATGCGGTTCATCGCCACCGCCAATGTCGAGTGCGCTTCGTGGCTGATCGAGCCAAAGCTCATCGCGCCGGTGCTGAAGCGTTTGACGATTTCAGAGGCCGGTTCAACTTCATCGAGCGGGATTGCCTGATCGGCTTTCTTGAATTCCATCAGCCCGCGAATGGTCAGCAACCGCTCGGACTGCTCATTCACCGACTTGGCGAATTCCTCGTAATTTCTCGCATTGTTGCCGCGCACCGCGTGCTGCAGATCGGCGACGTTTTCCGGGGTCCAGGCGTGCTCTTCGCCGCGCAGGCGATATTGGTAGATGCCACCAACATCGAGCATGCTTTCATAGAGCGGATTGTCGCCATAGGCCTGCGCGTGGCGGCGCACGCTTTCCTCGGCAACCTGCTCCAGATCGACGCCTTCAATCGTGGTCGCAGTGCCGGTGAAGTACTTCTCGACAAATGGGGTCGAGAGGCCCACCGCGTCGAAAATCTGCGCCCCGCAATAGGATTGGTAGGTCGAGATGCCCATCTTGGACATCACCTTGCGGATGCCTTTGCCGATGCTCTTGATGTAGTTCTGCTCGACCTCGCGCGGGTCCAGCTCGAGATGCTTCTTGCGGCGGATGTCTTCGAGTGTCTCGAACGCCACGTAAGGGTTGATTGCCTCGGCGCCATCGCCTGCGAGCACGCAGAAATGATGCACTT
>JBCBDF010000271.1:0-3312 GCA_038529875.1 Pseudomonadota bacterium
GCCCCCCTGATCCGCGACGTGACTGATCCAACCCTTTCTGACCTGCACGAGAATAGGCAGAGGCCGCGCGGAGATCTGCCGCTAGCAAGCGATGATCGGCCTTGGCAATCAATGCGTCAGCATCGCAATTGTCTATTTTGAGCCGGTTGTCGGCATCGGCTTCCGGAATGTCTGGTGCGGTAACAGGAGGTTTAGTCACAAAAAGCTTCAATTCTCTATCGCTGCGCGCCACAAAGCATCGTTGCTTGAGAGGGTACGTCAAGTGTGTTTGTCGCTAGATCGTCGGTCAAGAGTTTCCCGCTAATCCTTCTGGTCCAGCTCTTCATTGAGGCGCAGGCTGCCCCGCCAGAAGAAAAACGCGGGGAGCAGGCCCAGCAGCGCGCCAGCATAGAGCACTATCTGCACGCTGCCCTCGCCGTATTCCGGCTTGAGCCAGTCGGACATCATACCGAAGAAGAGCGGTCCCAGCCCTAGCCCGATCAGGTTCTGGCAGAACAGTGTCACAGCGCTTGCCATTGCGCGCGCGGAAAGCGGCACAAGCCCCTGAACGCTCGAATAAAAGGGACCATAGTATAGCGAATTGCAAACGGTCGGAATGATCAACACCACCATCGCCAATTCCCAGCTTTGCAGGCTGTACGCGAACAGAGCCGCAGGCGCAGCAATGGCCATACCGATCGCCGGTGCCGTCAGAACATGGCGGCGATTGACCGCACCGTATTTGTCCGCCACCCAGCCCCCTAGATAGGTGCCAGCCGCACCTGCCAGGCCATTGACCAGCCCGAACCACAGGCCAACTTCGCCCGGGGTTAACCCATGCGTTCGCTGGAAGAAGATCGTGGTCCAGGTAACTTTGCCGTAAGCGAGGAAAGCGGCAAATGAGCCACCAGCGATCAACAGCACCAGTGCCTTGGATCCGAATATCGCCTTGAGCGTCTCGGCCCCGCCCAGCGTTTTGCGCGAGGCATCCGTTTGCAGCAGGCCACCTGTTCGACGCGGCTCCTTCAGCACTGCGAGCACCAACAGGGCAAGGCCAACGCCGGGCAAACCGACCGCGACAAACGCCAGGCGCCAGCCAATCCAGTCTGCCAGCAACCCTCCGATGACCAACCCAAGCAAGCCGCCGATCGGAATGCCGAGTGCATAAAATGCCAGCGCGCTGCTCCGCTTTTCCTTGGGTACCATGTCGGCGATGAGCGAGTGGGCCGCAGGCGTGCAACCGGCTTCGCCTACTCCAACGCCGATCCTTGCGAGCAATAGCTGACCAAAGTTCTGCGCCATGCCGCTGATCGCGGTCATCCCGGACCAGATCGCGAGCGCGACTGCGATGATCAGCGGGCGGCGACTGGTCGGACGATCCGCATAGCGGGCGATGGGAATGCCGAGCACCGTGTAAAACAGCGCAAATGCGAGCCCTGTCATCAACCCGATTTGCGTATCGGAAAGCCCCAGTTCCAACCGGATCGGCTCAGCCAGAATGTTGACGATCTGGCGATCGATGAAATTGAAAATGTAGACGATCAGCAAGATCCAAAGGACTGCTCGCACGGACTGCTGCGCGGGAGCAGCCTCAGCTTGTGTCGCCATTATTTCAATCCCCTCTGGCGATGAAGCTCGACTATCGGCGGGGATCGGTCAATCGAATTCTGGCGACCCAAGGCCCTGACCCTTAGTAGATCAGGTGCTCGCGCACGGTGGCAATCCAGCTTGCCTCATCGTTAGACGCAAGCGCGTCGAGATCGCCCGGAACCGCCGCGACATCATCAACCCATTCGCGCAATGACGGCCCGCCATTGATGACGTCGATGGCCAGCACATCATCGGTGTATTCGTATTTAAAGTCCTTCCCACGCCACAAATCATAGCTGGGATAGAGCTGACGGATTGCTTTGAAAGCCAACGCCTGGAGCCGCCACGGTTTAAACGCGCCACGATCGTAGTACGGACCTTCTGCATGTATCATCAGCGCGTTGCAGAGCGTTCCTGCATGCTTGTGGAATGTCGGTTCGAACCAGCAATCGCGCAATGCGCAGCCTTGCAGCCATTCCGGCTCGAGAACGTGCATCTGCGCGAGCACAGCCTTGGCGTCGATATCGGGTGCGCCGAACAAAACCTCTAAAGGCCGGGTGGTCCCGCGACCTTCTGACACAGTGGCTCCTTCGATCATTACCGTGCCAGCATAGGCGCGCGCCATATTGACACTGGCGGCGTTTGGAGACGGATTGATCCACACGCGAGAAGTGGGCCAACCGTATCCCTCGCCCTCGGGTTGCCAACCCTCCATTTCAACCACGCGATAGGCCACATCCAGGCCGAAATGCGCGACAAACCAGTGCCCCATTTCCCCAAGAGTAAGCCCGTGGCGCATTGGCATCGGGGCCGCGCCGACAAAGCTTTCGTGACCCGGCACCAGCAATGTGCCCTCCACCGGGCGACCGGCGGGATTGGGGCGATCCAGCACCCACACCTCTTTGCCCGCCTTCTCCGCCTCTTCGAGCAGATAAAGCAGCGTTGTGACGAAGGTGTAGATCCGACAGCCAAGGTCTTGCAGGTCGAACAGGAAGACATCCGCGCTCGACATCATCTGCCCAGTGGGACGGCGCACCTCGCCATATAGCGAGAACACGGGGATTCCGTATTGCGGATCGGTCTCATCCGCCGTCTCGACCATATTATCCTGCTTGTCGCCCTTCAGCCCGTGTTGCGGGCCGAAAGCGCTTGTCACATTCACCCCCGCCGCAATCAGCGCGTCTAGGCTGTGTGTGAGATTTTCCGTGACGCTTGCGGGATGGGCGATCAGGGCCACGCGCTTGCCCTCAAGGGCGCCGAGCAATTGCTTATCTGCCAACAGGCGATCAATTCCAACCTTCATGGCGCAACGGTTGGGACAGTCGCGTGGCAAAGGCAATGGCTTTTGCACGAGCTACACCTATAATGATCGACATGGATTGGACATTGGCAATCATCGCGGCCCTATGGGCGATCATCCTTGGCGGTGCCGGAGGCGCGCTGACCGAAATCGGGCAGTGGTATCGCGAGCTCAAGAAACCGAGCTGGCAGCCGCCCGATTGGCTATTCGGACCGGCCTGGACGATCATCCTCGGCCTATCGGCATGGAGCCTTTATCTCGGGTGGAGCAGTGCACCATCACCCGCCGATCAGCGCATTATCGCGGCCCTGTTCGGGGTGAACTTCGCGCTGCATCTCGCGTGGTCGCCGCTGTTCTTCAAAGTGAAACGACCTGACTGGGCGCTGTTTGAGAACGTGTTCCTGTGGCTTTCGGTGCTGTCGCTATGCGTCGTCCTGCCGCGT
>JBCBDF010000272.1:0-3303 GCA_038529875.1 Pseudomonadota bacterium
CGGTGCTGGTCGCGTTGTTTTGCGGCGCAAGCCCGAAGGCGGCTGCCACGCGGGACACAGCTATGACTGTCAGCACAATACAGCCGGCATAGAGCACCTGCAGGTCAGATATGCAGGCGGCGACAGCGGTCGCGCCGATGCCATTTATCGCCCCGATAGCGAGGCTGGTTGGCTGGGTATAAAGGGTGGTGACGAGAGTGCGGCGAACCCGCTCGGACAGGGGATCCCCCCGCTTGCGCGACATGATTGCTTCGCGCAATCTGGATAATGACCCACTCTCATCCGTCATGGACATGGCCTAGGCCAAAGTGGTCAAGACAAGGTTAACACTCTACTTACCTAAAAATACGTAAGTAAAGTCAGTAATTTAAAGGAATGCTTGAGGGTTTCTCTAGCTCGGCAGCGCGTCCGATTGCTCTTCAAGCGTCGCCGCGAGGCGGCGGTCGAGCGTGCGGGTGACACCCAGCCACCAATCATACGCCTGGCGATCGCCGGCAAAAAACGCCTCTTGCGCTTTGCCGCGCGCTACCCGGGCGGCGCTTAGGCCATGCTCACCAAAGTGGCGCAGCGCGGCCTTCAGGATATCGTTACTGGGTACGACATCGCCGTTATCGTTGGCTGCGCGGCTGGTTGCTCGCTTTGCAAGGGCCCGCGCGATTGGAGAACAAGTGGTCGTGCGCACAGCGGCGAAATGGATGGTCATCGGGGCAAATGTCCTGTTTGGTGGAGCGGGGATACACCACCAGCCTGTCGGTTTCGGAGTGTCGCAATAGGTTCCTGACGCTAAGGGCGAGTGTTAAGATACAGTTTCCAGGGCATTAACCTGTGACTTTCGCTGAAAAATTCTCGAAAACAGAGTTTTAGGGTCAACGGCTTAGCTTCTTCCTCGGTGAGGCGTTCGATTTCTAGCTGTTTGTCCGATTGCGCAGCGGAGGCATTGGCTGCCTAGGACGGCTTGCGGCTCCGGGATAGCCACCCTATCGCTTGCGCTGCACGGGCGACTAGGGAATGGCATTTGCGCGCGATTTCGACTGTTTTGAGGGGATTTGGAGCGCTCGCGCTGGCTGTCAGCGCGGCAGCTTGCAGCGCGCCAGATGCGCCCAGCGATACCGCGCCCGGAATGCTGCCTGACATGCCTGAATTGGCTGGAATTGCCGTACCGACCTTTGTCAGCCTCAACCCATGCACTGACGCGATCCTGGTGGAGGTCGCCGAGCCAGAGCAAATCCTCGCGCTTTCGCATTACAGCCACGATCCGAGCGCAAGCTCGATCCCGCAGGAGGTTGCGCGCAAATTTGCTGTGACCGGCGGCACGGCAGAGGAGGTGTTTGCGCTCGATCCCGACATCGTCCTGGCGAGCACATTCATGCAGCCTGCAAGCCGATCCGCGCTCGAAGATCTCGGCCTCCTAGTGGAGGCATTCGGAATTGCCAGCGATCCCGCGTCCAGCATCGCCCAGATCGAGCAGATTGCCGAGCTTGCAGGCAAACCGCAGCGCGGCGAGGCGTTGGCGCTCAAGATCACTCGGGCTCTGGCCAAGGCCGAGCCGCCAATAGGTGCAAAGCCGATTGACGCGCTTATGTGGCAACCGGGGCAAATCGTGCCCGGAGAGGAAACTTTAGTCGGTGACTTGATGCGGCGAACCGGCTTCGCCAGCCACAGCGCATCGCAAGGTTTGGGGCAGGCGGATTTTGTCTCGCTGGAGCGGCTATTGGCGAACCCGCCCGAGCTTGTCTTGGTCGCTGGCAGAGCCAAGGGACAGCGCCATCCACTGCTCGATAAACTTATCAATACACGCATTGAACAGATTGATTCCAATATGCTTTATTGCGGTGGTCAGACCATTATTCGCGCCGCTGAGCGGTTGAGCGCTATTCGTGAAAAGACCTTGGGTGAGCGCACCGAATGAACCGCGCCGCCCTGATCTTTGCCGCGCTTTTGGCGTTGGCTTTGCCGTTATCTCTGCTCGCCGGGCGGGTGTGGATCGATCCCGCGACAACGCCAAATGCGGCGCTGATTCTGATGGAGCTGCGCTTGCCGCGCGGGGTGCTTGCTATTGCAATTGGTGCAGGGCTGGGCGCTGCCGGGGCCGCAATGCAGGGCTATTTGCGCAACCCACTCGCCGATCCCGGCCTGTTTGGGATCGCGCCGATGGCCGCGCTTGGTGCGGTGGCGAGTTTTTGGTTCGGGGCTTTGCTAACCGGCGCTGCGGCGTCATGGGCGTTGCCCGGATTTGCGCTGGCGGGCGCGGCCACCGGCATGGCGATGCTCGCGCTGATCGCGGGCAGGACTGGTGGCATTGCGCTGTTCACGCTTGCCGGATTGATGATCGCCAGCCTTGCAGGTGCATTGACGGCACTGGCCATCACCCTCGCGCCCAATCCCTTTGCGCTGTCCGAGATCGTGCTGTGGCTCAACGGTGCGCTGACCGACCGATCCTGGCGCGAAGTCACGATAGCAGCTCCGCTGATCGCGCTTGGCATTGTCTTCCTCGCGCTGGCGTCAAAACCGCTCGACGCACTGACTCTGGGCGATGAGGCGGCGCGCAGCATGGGCGTCGACACGTCGCGGCTGCTGTGGTTGTTGGTGCTCGGCGTTGGCTTGACGGTGGGCGCAGGCGTTGCGGTGGCGGGGATTATTGGCTTTGTCGGGCTGATCGTGCCGCATCTGGTGCGCCCGCTGACCGACCGTTTGCCATCCAGCCTAATCCTGCCGAGCGCGCTCGCAGGTGCCCTGTTGGTGCTGATCGCGGATAGCGCCGTGCGCGTCCTGCCCTTCATCACAGAGTTACGCCTAGGCATTGCGCTGTCGCTGATCGGTGCGCCGTTCTTCCTGTGGCTGCTGCTGCGTATGCGCCGGGGACTGATATAATGCGCGCTATGAGTGCAAAGAATGTGATCTCCTGCGAAAGCAGGAGCCCAGATACGAAGGTTGTCACTGGGTTCCTGCGTGCGCAGGAACTCACAATTCCCAAACGGGTGGAGCAAGTTTCTACTACCCTTGAGCCGGGAAAAATCACCGCGATATGTGGGCCAAATGGCGCGGGCAAATCGAGCCTGCTGCTGGGCCTGGCCGGGCTGCTCACGCCCACTGCCGGCACAGTATCGCTGGGAGAGACCGAGCTGTCAGCACTCCCAGTGCGGGAGCGTGCAAAGTCTATCGGGTATCTTCCACAAGCTGCTGAAATTGCATGGGATGTGGCCGTTGAAAACCTCGTGGCGTTGGGTCGTATGCCGCATAGGGATCGGGTAACTGAAGCGGTGGAACGCGCCATCGCCGCCTTGTCGCTCGAGGAGCTGCGCC
>JBCBDF010000273.1:0-3296 GCA_038529875.1 Pseudomonadota bacterium
CATGGCGGACGGAGCCAGCCTGCGCGCGCCGGATACGGTGTTCTTCAGCCACGATACAGCGCTCGGCCGCGATGTGACTATCGACCCGCATGTGGTGTTCGGCCCCGGTGTCTCAGTGGCCGATGGCACGCACATCAAAGCCTATTCCCACCTCGAGGGCGCCACGCTGGCGAGCGGCGTTCAGGTCGGTCCGTTCGCGCGGCTGCGCCCCGGCGCCGTGCTGGAGGAAGGCAGCTTCGTCGGCAATTTCGTCGAGATGAAAAAGTCCACGCTTGGCAAGGGCTCCAAGGCCAGCCACCTGTCCTATATCGGCGACACGACCGTCGGTGAGAACGCCAATATCGGCGCGGGCACGATCACCTGCAATTACGATGGCTATTTCAAATACCAGACGGTGATTGGCGAGCGCGCTTTCATCGGATCGAACAGCGCGTTGATTGCCCCGGTAAAGATTGGGGCGGATGCGATCGTCGCCGCTGGCAGCACGGTCAGCCGCGATGTCGCCGATGGCGAACTGCGCATGGTCCGCGCCGAGCAATTGGTAAAGCCGGGTTGGGCCGACCGCTTCCACGATACGATGCGTAAGAAGAAAGAGGCGGGGAAGAAGGACGGGTGAGCCGCTTGACCGAGGAACACCTCTGCTGTTGGCTCTGCGGTCGCCTCTTTGAAACGCTGATCCAGTGGCATCATCCGGTGCCGAAGTCCAAGAGGGCTCCGGACGGGAAACGAAAACACGAGACGGTCCCGGTCCACCCGATCTGCCACCGCGCAATCCACGCCAACTTCACGAATGCCGAGCTTGCGCGGATCGGCGAAGACTTGGACGCGATAAGGGCCAATCCCAAGGTCGCGAAATTCATCCTGTGGGTGAGCGATAAACCACCTGACTTTCACGCGCCCACGCGTTGATCGCATGTAAGAATGGCGCACATCCGGGAACGAAAGCCCGCCGTAACTGCTGAATAGATAGATTTACTCAGGAGTGATGCGATGAGCGCGTTGAAATGGTTCGGTATTGGGTTTGGTATAACGGCGCTGGGAGCAGCGGCGGTCTATGCGCAATATCGCAACATCGAAGAGCCCGCCTTTACGGTGGTGAAGACGGACACAGCGTTTGAGCTGCGCGACTACGCGCCGATGGTCGTCGCCGAGGTTACACATACTGGTAGCCAGCGCCGCGCACGCGGGGCGAGCTTTCGCCGCTTGGCCGCATACATCTTTGGGCAGGATCGCCCGGAAGGTGGTGAAGAAATCGCCATGACCTCACCTGTGTTACAAGATCGCCCAGCGGCTGAACCGGAAAAGATCGCGATGACTTCACCCGTGCTGCAGGATCAGCCAGAGGCCGACACTTGGCGCATGCGGTTCATCATGCCAGCTGAATATACGCTCGAGACTCTGCCAAAGGCGCCCGCAGATATCACGCTGACCGAAGTGCCCGCACGCCGAATGGCGACCGTCAAGTTCAACGGCTACGCGCCTGCTGATGAATTGTCGATAATGGAAGGGAAACTCGGCGAGTGGGTCGAAGCCGAAGGCCTGGAGCCTGTTGGTGCTTACGAACACGCATTTTACGACGCGCCCATGGTGCCTGGGCCGATGCGCCGTAATGAAGTGATGGTCGAGGTTGCGGCGGAGTAGGGACCCCGCCGCAAGCCTGTCACCGGGTCAGGAGTTCAGACCCAGTCACGCCGTTTCGAGCGTTGGGATGCGATAGACGTTTCCGCTAGTCTCGCGTTCCCACTCTTCAAACTCATCGCGGCTAAGCAGATAGCGCTCGCGCGCTTCGTTAAAGCTGATCACGTCCTCGCGCACGGCGCGGACAACATCAGCCTTGCGAGCCTTGGACCAGTGCACCCGGTGCGAGTGCGGCAAGCCTGCGCGCTTGATTGCCTCGGCGATAGAAATGTCACGCGGATAAGCCATAGTTTATTCTCCTTTTCCGCCCCCGGTAGGAGAAAACTGCGGTTTTGAGACTTAATTCCGTCTTATCAAACATGGTTAACATCGTCCTAACCACCCGATGTGGTCTGCCGGTGCGACGAATGGAGGGCAAAGTGTCGGATCAGTTTACAACCGTCGGAAAAGAAAGGGCGACTGATGCGATTCGCGCACCAGCCGCCCCGTAATTTGGCGTCAAATCTGACCGAGTCTCAGCCGCCAGACTGCGATTCATCCGGCGCTTTGGCGTCACCCATCAGCCGTTGCATCAGATAAACGTATTGCAGCGCCTGTAGCTTCGCACGCTGTTCGTTGTCGACGCCGCCCGAATGGCCGCCGGTCATATCCTCGAAGTAGAAATAGGGTTGCCCCAGCGCCTTCAATTTCGCGGCCCCTTTGCGGGCATGCGCCGGATGGGTCCGGTCGTCAGCGGTCGAGGCCCACAGGAATGGGGTGGGGTAGTCCACGCCTTCGACGATCTTCTGATAGGGCGAATACCCCTCTATCCACGCGCGCTGCTCTGGAATGCGCGGATCGCCATATTCGCCGATCCACGATGCCCCGCGTCCGATCAAGTGATAGCGCAGCATGTCGAACAGAGGGATCTGCACGATTGCGCCGCCAAACAGGTCTGGGCGCTGGGTGAACGCCGTGCCCACCAACAGACCACCTTGCGAGCCGCCTTGGATGCCGAGATGCTCGGGCGAGGTGAAACCCTTTGCAACCAGGTCTTCGCCCACAGCGATGAAATCGTCCCAGGTGCGCTGCTTATTCTCGCGGATCGCCGTCTGGTGCCAGCCGGGGCCGAATTCACCGCCACCGCGCAGATTTGCGAGCACATAAGCGCCGCCATTTTCCAGCCACAGCTTACCTGTCGTGCCGAGATAACCGGGCAGGCGCGGAACCTGGAAGCCGCCATAGCCGGTCATCAGCGTCGCGGTGCTGCCATCCATCTCCATGCCTTTTGGCTTGACGATGAAGTAAGGGATCTTGGTCCCATCCGCGCTGGTCGCTTCGTGCTGCTCGACGTCCATGCCGGTCTTGTCGAAGCGGCTGGGTGAGGTCTTGAGCACCTCAGGCGTGCCACCATCCGAATAATAAAGCGTTGTAGGATTGAGGAAATCAGTGACCGTGAACATGATCTGATCGGTTTCGTCCGACGACGTCGTGATACCCAGGGTTGCGTTATCGGGTAGGTCTACCGGCTCGCTAACCCATTCGCCGTCTCGGAAATTGAACTGCAGCACTTTGCCAACGACATTGTCGAGCATCGTCACGAACAACGCATTGCCGGTGATTGCGCCGCCACGCTTTGTCTGGCGCTCTCCCGGAGCCCAGACGAGTGTCTTGGCCGC
>JBCBDF010000274.1:0-3294 GCA_038529875.1 Pseudomonadota bacterium
ACTTGAGGCGGCGATCAACACCTTGATCCGAAATTTCGTGCAACAGTTTGTCGGCTGACTCTTGCACCGGACCGGGTGCAGCATTATTGCCCGCGCCCCATGAATAGCTCCCCCGAACTCACTCATCGCCCCGTCATCTCTGCGACCGGCCTGTTCACACCCGAACAGTCGATCACCAATGAAGAGCTGGTTGATAGCTTCAACGCTTTCGTCGATCGTCACAACGCAGAGCATGCTGCGGCGATCGCTGCTGGTGAGGCAGAGCCGCTCTCGCACAGCTCAGTCGAGTTCATTGAAAAGGCGAGCGGGATCAAGGCGCGTCACGTGATGAGCAAGGAACCGATCCTGGATCCCGCGACGATGGCGCCGCGCTGGGACGAGCGACCCGATAGTGAGCTGTCGATCATGGCCGAAATCGGCGTGATTGCCGCGCGCGAAGCGCTGGAGCGGGCAGGGCGCGATCCCAAGGATGTCGATGCGGTTTTATGCGCTGCCTCTAACATGCAGCGCGCCTACCCCGCGATGGCGATCGAAATCCAGCAGGAGCTGGGGATCGACGGCTTTGGCTTCGATATGAATGTTGCGTGCTCGTCCGCCACGTTCGGCATCCAGACTGCGGCGGATTATGTGCGCGCGGGCAATGCGAAGAGCGTTTTGGTGGTGAGCCCAGAGATTACCTCAGGCCACCTGAATTGGCGCGACCGCGATAGTCATTTCATCTTTGGCGATGTGGCGACCGCTGTGCTGGTCGAGGATGCGGCAATCGCACCTGAAGAACATTGGGATATCCTTGGCACCAAGCTGAAGACGGTCTTTTCAAACAATATCCGCAACAATTTCGGTTTCCTCAACCGCGCGCATCCTGAAACGGCCAAGAATGCAGACAAGCTTTTCGTTCAAGAAGGGCGCAAGGTGTTTAAAGAAGTCGTGCCGATGGTCGCGCAGATGATCATTGATGAGGCAGACCGCCTCGGCGTCGATCCCACGGCGCTGCGCCGGATGTGGCTCCACCAGGCGAATGCCGGGATGAACCGGCTGATCGCGCAAAAGGTGTTGGGACACGAAGCGAGCGAAGATGAAAGCCCGACCGTGCTTGATACTTATGGCAACACTTCGAGCGCAGGCTCGATCATCGCATTCCATTTGAATAGCGAGGATATGGCGCCGGATGACACCGGGCTGATCTGCAGCTTTGGCGCGGGTTATTCCGCTGGCACGGTGTTTGTGCGCAAGGCGGCCTGAGCACGGGTCGCGATAAAGGCATCCCATGCCGTGATGATCCGCTGCGATGCCCACCAGAGGACCAGAACCGCCAGCACGGACACCAGTCCATCGACAGCATAGTGATAGGCGAGGTGGACACTGCTGATCCAGGTGATCGCGAAGAACACCCCAAAAAACAGGCCCAGGCGCGGTGAGATACGGCGCATGGCGAGCCAGTATAGGAACGCGACTGCGACATGCATCGACGGCATGGCGGTAATCCCGCTACCCAGCCCATCGGCATCGGCATCAAACCAATCGAGCAGCATTCCCTGCACTTTGAGGGTCATAATCGGCACCTGCTCATTGGCGGCGTTGAGATACGCCATTTGTGCGTCGAAGCGCGGATCGCCGAGCAGCGGGCCGACAAAGCATGGGCCGACAGAAGCGAGCCAAGTGGCCATCGCTCCGCCGATCAGGCACCAGCTTAGCACGTAAGAAAGGAAGAACTGGCGGCGTAGCTGATTATCGATATGTGCATAGCTGAAGTAGAGAATGCCAGGGTAGAGCAGTAGAAACCACAGGTGGTAAAGGAAGGCCAAGAACGCAGTAACGATTGGAAAACCGAGCACTGGCTGGATCACTTCCCATGCATCGTAGCCGAAGAAGATTGCCTGGTCCCATTGAATGAATGTCTCGTCCCAGCTGTACTCGTTGAACAGGGGGATAGCGGATTTCATTTTGGAGAAATACGGCAGCAGGGCTGTCGCGACCACCAGGAACGGTAATCCGGTCAAAAACCTTTGAAAGAAGGTGATTGAGAAGTAGCGCGCGATCATATGCTGGACGATGCTGTCGGGACGTTGGGTGACCAGCTGCCAACCGGCATCGAGCGTGCCGATGAAAAAAGCAAAACCGAAGAACAGCTTGAAGCTGATCCAAATCCCACTGACGCCGGGCGATACGCCCTTTGATAGCAGCAGGCTGATGCACAGCATCATAAGCGCCAAGGCTATGGCATAGACCGGGACCTCGCCTAACCAGCGCGCCGATGCTGAGTTGATTGCTCGTTTCATGGTGCGCGCATATACGGTAAACATATCACTAAAAAGTGAATGTCGGGCGCGCTGCGCGATTGCAGGTTCGCCCAGTTATGGGCGGTATTCCATCATCGCCAGCTTGCGGGGCCGCCTGCCAGCCCCTAAATGGCGGCACATGGCCGGAGAAATTCTCGACAATCAAGGACGCGGTGATGCCAGCTGGAGCTGGCCACCGATCCATCCCGAAGGACGCAAATACGGTGTGATAGCCGTTGCGATCAGCCTCTTTTTCCTGAGCCCCTGGGTGGATTGGGAAATAATCGGTTGGCCGCTGCTGGCGCTATCGATGGGTGTTTTTGCGTTCTTTCGCGATCCTGAGCGTGTCGTACCGCAAGACGACAACGCGATTGTTGCCCCGGCAGATGGATTGATCTCTCTGATCACCCAGACCGAGCCTCCGCCTGAACTGACGATCGACGACGGTTCGGGGATGCCGGGCCTGCCCGAAGGCCCGGTGACGCGTGTGTCAATTTTTATGAGCGTGTTCGACGTTCACATCAATCGCTCGCCTGTTGCAGGCGCGATCCGGCGGTTGGTCTATATCCCGGGTAAATTCATGAACGCTGACCTCGACAAGGCAAGCGAGGAAAACGAACGCCAGCATATCCTGGTTGATCGCGGCGATGGTATGCTGATCGGGTTTACCCAGATTGCGGGCTTGGTCGCGCGGCGCATCGTGCCGTTCGTGAAGCCCGGCGATACGGTGGCGAAGGGACAGCGCGTGGGCTTGATCCGCTTTGGCAGCCGAGTCGATGTGTACCTGCCGGCTGGCACTGCCCCTAAGGTCTTGCTCGGGCAAAAGGTGATCGCAGGCGAGACTGTACTCGCGGAATTGGGCACCCAGGCGTTGCTCGAGGGCATTTCACAATGAGGTGTTTCCGCGCCTGGAATGCGGCGTGAACAAGGCTTCGGATCGCGAAGCGATCAAGGCCGCCGCGAAATCTGCTGCGCGCTTGGGGCCTAAGGCCGCCGAAGATGAAGAAAGCCAGGA
>JBCBDF010000275.1:0-3286 GCA_038529875.1 Pseudomonadota bacterium
GCGATCCGTTCAGTAACCGGGAAGCCGATGCGGCGCTCCTTATCGCGCGGAACGTCGGCGCGAAACACTTCATCGACATAGGTTGGGTCGTGCACGGCTTCGAGCCACTTGCGTGGCATGGGCTCGGGGGCGTGCTCGGTTATTGGTGCTTTGTTCGCGTGCCCAAATTCCCTGAGGGCCTCCATGACGAGGTAGTATTTGTCGAACTTGAACGTGCCCCGCTCCGGGCGCGGCGCCATGTAGTCAGCGTGATGAACGACGTGGAGCAAGCTCGGGCTCTATTTTAAGATGCTGACTGGAACGTCGGCGGTTCCAAAGTGCCTTTCAAAGAGTTTCGTTAGCACTGGGAAATGTTCGTGGAACTGATACGTCTCGCTTTGCGTTCCATCGTGTTCGGCTTGCAGGACCAATTCGGCAAATTTTCCCGCTCCAATTGTTCCGGATTTGGGAAGTAGATCATTAACGTGGACCGTGCTCCCGCAATATCCCATGCCGACGCAAACGTCATGCAACAATCCATCGTACCGGGTAGGTTTACTCACTCCGCCGCCTCAGCCGGGGCTGCATGCGGGTCGAACGCCACCGCTTCGCCCGCTTCGATTTTCGTGGCTTTTTCCTCGACCAACCTCACGATGTGGTCGAGCATGTCCTCGCTCTGCACGGTGTGGTCGGTAACGCCGGAGAGGTAGACCATGTGCTTGCCATTACCGCCGCCGGTGAGGCCGATATCGGTCTCGCGCGCTTCGCCGGGGCCATTGACCACGCAACCGAGCACCGAGAGCGACATCGGTGTTTTGATATGCTCCAGCCGCTTTTCGAGTGTTTCGACCGTGCGGATCACATCGAAGCCCTGGCGCGAGCAGCTGGGGCAGGAAACGACGCGAACGCCGCGTGTCCTCAGGCCCAACGCTTTGAGCATCTCATAGCCGACTTTGACTTCTTCTTCCGGCTCTGCCGAAAGCGAGACGCGGATCGTGTCGCCAATTCCGGCCCAGAGCAGTGAACCCATGCCGATGCTGGATTTTACCGTACCGCCAATCAGACCGCCAGCCTCGGTAATGCCCAGATGCAGCGGACAATCCACCGCTTCGGCCAGCCCATGATAGGCAGCCACGGCTAGAAAGACGTCGCTGGCTTTCACCGCGACCTTGAATTCGTGAAAATCATGATCCTGCAGCAGCTTGATATGGTCGAGCGCGCTTTCGATCAGGGCTTCGGGGCAGGGCTCGCCATATTTCTCCAGCAGGTCTTTCTCGAGACTGCCGGCGTTCACGCCGATGCGGATTGCGCAGCCATTGGCTTTCGCAGCACGGACCACTTCGGCAACACGCTCTGACGAGCCGATATTGCCCGGATTGATCCGCAGGCAGGCCGCACCTGCGTCAGCAGCTTCGAGCGCGCGTTTATAATGGAAATGGATGTCGGCCACGATCGGGATGCGCGCAGCCTTGGTGATTTTTCCGAAAGCGGCTGTCGCTTCTTCGGTCGGGCAGGACACGCGGACAATGTCGCAGCCCACCTCTTCGCAGCGGCGGATCTGATCGATCGTGGCAACCGCATCTTCGGTCGGGGTGTTGGTCATCGTCTGCACGGTGATCGGCGCATCGCCGCCCACCGGCACATCGCCGACCATGATTTGGCGGCATTCCCGCCGTTCGATATCGCGCCAAGGCCTTACTGAAGACATGAGCGCGATATAGGCGCGATGATGTGAAGGGGCAATGACACACGAAAAGGCGGCGGCCAACGCCCAGCTGACCGCCGCCTGAAATGTGCTTCGATTGCTCTTACCAGCGGATCAGTGGTGGCACGACCAGGCGGCCAATCACAGCGGAGACGGCAATTGGCGCGACATGCCACAGGCCAAGGTGGGAAATGCTGTCTATGTGGCATGTGATGCCATAGGCGACGGTGCCCAGCGCACCGGCAGCCGTGCCGACCAGCCAACCGGATCGATTGAGCGACACCGGCGCACCGCGACGCAGCCATAGCACCGACGCGACGCCAACGAGCAGAGCGGCTGCCAGCGATGCTCTAGTGCAATACCATGCATGTGGGTCGTTCATGCCTTCATGGGCGTGCCCGCCGGGGATCAGGCTGATAATGGCTGCGATTGGCAGGATTGCGACCATGGCGGCGGCCCAGCCGGGTGCATTCTGGCGCTGTCCGACGCGCGGCGAGCCGCCGACCACCAGCGCAAGCGTGCAAGCCAACCCCAGCAACAGGACCAAGCCATTCGTCACCCAAAAGAACGGCGAAGCTTCGCCTTCGAACATGCCGGACCAGAAATCGAACACGGCAACGGACACACCGAATGCAACCAGCGTGGCAAACGCCAACAGCAACAAACCGCTCCGCGTTGTGATACGGCGAACCGGCTCCAGTTCGTCTGCCAGTCCTGCAATCAGGTTTTCGCGATTGGTGTTCATCTTATTCAGCTTTCTCGACGAGCGCGGCGAGCTTCTTCAAGCCGCGATGTATATTCACTTTGACCGAGCTTTCGCTCTGGCCGGTTCGCTGCGAGGCTTCGCGGATCGAAAGCCCCTCGATCTTGACCATCTCGATGACGGTCACTTGTTTCTCATTCAGATGCCCGAAAAGCCGCTCCAGACTGACGCGCGCGAGGGTGACTTCTTCGTCGCTATCCTCGATCGCATCGTCATCTTCGATTTCCTTGCTTTCGTGCTTGTACACTTTGCGAAGGTGGTCGACCCAGCGATAGCGGGCAATCGCGGCCAGCCATGGCAGGAAAGGCCTGGTCGGATCGTAGGTTGCTCGCTTGTGATGGATCGCCAGCAACACATCCTGCACCAGATCATCGAGCTGGGAAGGCGGGACGCGGCGCCGGAAATACCGTTCCAGCCACAGTCCCGCCTCCGACAGCAGCACATTGTAGGCGGCTTTGTCGCCGTCTTGTGCCGATGCCATGAGGCGGGCGAGGGTGGCTTCGTCTCCGATCACCGGGCCGCTCCCTTACTGACCGCGAACCTTGGAGATCAACGCGTCTAGGGAGAGAACTCCGCCGCCGCGTGAGATCAGGAATGCTGCCAGTGCAATGACCGTGATAGCCCAGCCGAAGAAGTGATCCGAGGTTGGGAACACGAACAGCTGGATGACCAAGGCCATACCCATCAGCGCAAGCGCCGAAAAGCGGGTGAACAGACCGAGCACGAGCAGGATCGGGAACAGGAATTCCGCATAGGTCGCCATCGGAACCGCTAGGTTCGTAGGTAGAGGAAGGCCCGAAAACTCGTTTTCAAAGAT
The DNA here is from genome assembly GCA_038529875.1 of Pseudomonadota bacterium. GTDB lineage: Bacteria > Pseudomonadota > Alphaproteobacteria > Sphingomonadales > Sphingomonadaceae > Erythrobacter. The sequence continues at coordinate 3,265 of JBCBDF010000275.1, forward strand.
GAAGTATTGCACTTCCTTGATT
>JBCBDF010000276.1:0-3281 GCA_038529875.1 Pseudomonadota bacterium
CTCCAGCCGCGGCCATCATATTTGCCCGGTCGATCTGGATGACCCCAACTTCGAAAACCGCGAATACAATGAGTGGTCCAGCTACGGCCAGTCGAAAACCGCCAATGTACTCTTTTCAGTCGGGCTGGAAGACCGGTTTGGCGACCGGGGCATCCACGCCTATGCGGTCCATCCTGGCGGGATCGACACCAATCTCGGTCGACATCTGAGTGAGGAACAATCCGCAGCCTTGATGGAACGCATCACCACCAGCGATCCCGATTTTTCCTGGAAGTCGATTCCCCAAGGCGCCGCCACATCGGTGTGGGCAGCGACTGCGCCCGAACTCGAAGGCAAAGGCGGCGTCTATTGCGAGGATTGCCATGTCGCCGAAGTGGACGACACGTCGAGCACCGGCGGAGTGCGCAGCTATGCGCTCGACAAGGGTAATGCCGATCAGTTGTGGGCGCTTAGCGAGGAGCTGGTGGGCGAAAGCTTTTAGCGCCCAGCCGCTCCGCGAAGCCCAGTTATTCAGCGAGAAACGCCTTCACCAGCGCAAAGGTATCCTTCGCCTCGCGCGTCGGGGTCACGGCCATGAAGACATGCGGCGCGCCCTCGTACTCGTACAGCTTGGCATCCACGCCGGCATCGCGCAGCTTATGCGTGAACGTGCGGCTGTCGATAATAAACAGGTCGTGCCGCCCGGTGAATATCCGCGTGCTCGGTAGCTGCGCTAACTCTTCCGCAGAAGTATAAAGCGGGCTGCACTTCGGGCTGGCCGGGTCGCGGTCGTCCGCGAACATCGCCCCGCAGCTGCGCAAAGTTCCGATCTTGAGCATGATGTCATGCGGCTCAACCGCCTGCATCGCCGGATCGGCCATCGTCATATCGAGCCACGGGGCGAACAGCACCAGCTTGCCCGGCTGCGGCCCGCCCGCCTTGGCCAGCCTGAGGGCCAGGCTGAGCGCCATGTGCCCGCCCGCGCTGTCGCCATTGATTACGATTCTTTCTGGATCATGCTCGGCAGCGATTTTGGCAAAGGCCGCATCCGCCAAATTGTCAGCAGCCGAATAATGGTTTTCTGGCACCACCTTATAAAGCGGCAATGTGATGCTGACGCCCGTCTGCCTCACCAATTCCTGCGCGAGCGGCCAGTGCTCCTTGAACATTGGCAGCACAAAGCCACCGCCGTGGAAATAAAGCATATGCCATTCGGCGGGCCCTGATTTGGGATGCAGGGTGACGAGCTTTTGCCCCTCAGCCTCCCAATGCTCCACCCGGAACTTCTGCTCGAACTTATCTGGCATTGGCGCATCTTCGGGCGGCTTACGCGTGGCCATATAGGTCTGGAAATCACCCGGATCGTGCGGGAATACTGGGGGCCTGCGCGACATGATCCATTTGACCAGCCGCATAGTGAGGCTGGGCTTCGCGCTGCGGAGTTCAATCGAGGTTTCGCTGAGCATGATGTCTCCCTTTGGGCAGGAGACTGGCGCAGCGGTGGGGGAAGTCAAGTTTGCGCGCTCAGGAAAGCCCGACGATCAATCCATCATTCAGCCACCGGCCCAGCATGGCACCCGCCCGCATGGCGGCATTCTGGATCGCCTCATCGCCCGTATTTTCACCCGCCAGCAATATGCACACCTCGCCATAGCTCGCGCCATCCTGCACCGCTGCGAAAGCTTGTGCTTCCTCCGCATCGACCATGAGAAAGGTAGGGCGCTCACCCTCGCGCCAGACCAGGCAACCGCGCGGTTCATTGAGCGCGATGTTGCCTTGAGCCGCCTCACCGTCGCCAAGGGCCGTCCAGATCGCGGTCAGATCATGTGCGACCACGCGGCTCGCTGCACGCGGTTGAGGCACCAGCTTCATCCCGGCCCAGTCATCATCGCCAAATTGCGCGGTCGCTTCCCCAAACCCATTAGCGTCCAGAGGGAGGCTATCCGGCGCAGTAGCGAGACCCAGCATTGTCCATTCGAGCCATGCGAGTTCAGCCACTTCGGGATTGTTGCCAAACAGCTTGGCACAGCTTTCGTCAAAACCCGCCCCCGCCTCATCGATAGTCCAACCAGCAGGCGGATTGGCAATCACATGATGCGCGGCAACCCGCTGAAACGGCGCATCGCCAACATATTGCTTCACCCGCTCAAAGGTATCGCCCAGCGCATCCATCAACGCCGAGCGGTAATTCCCGCGATAGACTTGCATCCCGGCAGCCTGCGAATTGCCCCAGCCTTGCGGCAGAGGCGCGTTCTCATCGAGGATTTGCTCCATGAAAGCGGCCTGACGCGCGCCGAGAGTTTTCCGATCTTCGCTCACGGTGGCACTCATGCGGGCACTGGCTCGCGCGCCTCATCCGCAATGCCGCGCGCGCGATCAAGCTCGCTCAGCAATTCAGGCAGCGGCGGAATGTTGTCGTCACGCTCGATCATGGTCGCAACCGGGTCGGGCAGCATCGCCATCGCCTTGGCATAGAGCGCCCAGACCGCATCACAGACCTCGCGGTCATGCGTGTCGATGATGATATCGCGCTCTGGCGTGGCGGGATCGTGGCCCGCCAAATGGATCTGACGCACCCGGTCCAGCGGTAGGCCCGCGAGATATTCCTCAGCCGCAAACCCGTGGTTCTGACTGCTGACATAGATGTTGTTCACATCGAGCAGCAGGTAGCAGCCGGTGCGCCGCGTCATTTCGGTCAGGAACTCCCACTCGGTCAGCTCGTCTTCGGGGAAGGTGAGATAGCTTGACGGGTTTTCGAACAGCATCGCGCGGCCAAGGTAATCCTGCGCCCGGTCGATATTCGCGCAAACTGCGGCCAGCGCCTCTTCGGTCAGCGGCAGAGGCAGCAAATCATGGCTGTTATGCGCGCTCGTGCGGGTCCAGCACAGGTGATCGGACACCCAAAGTGGGTCGATCCGACGCTCCAGCTGCTTGAGCTTGTCCAGATAGTCGGGGTCGAGCCCACCTGCCGAACCGATCGACATCGACACGCCGTGAATGATCAACGGGTACTTCTCACGCACAGCCTCAAGAATGCGCAGCTGCCGTCCGCCCTCGACCATGTAATTTTCCGAAATGACCTCGACAAAATCGACCGGCACATCACTCTCGAGGAAATCCTCATAGTGCGAACGGCGCAGGCCTAGGCCGAAACCGTCAAAGGGCGCGATTTGTTTGTTCGAATAGGTCATCGGGATGCTTTCATAGCAGAATTTTGGCAGACCGCTGCATTGGCCGCTGCATTGGACCGTCCGCGTTATCTATATATTCGCGCCAGCAATACCCGATGTTACACTGCCGAT
>JBCBDF010000277.1:0-3273 GCA_038529875.1 Pseudomonadota bacterium
AGCCGGGAATCAATGTCTGCGCGTTGGCGCCATCGCCTTCCGGAGCGGCGATGATGTCGCGGGTCACGCTGCTTTTGGCGACCGTGTTGGTACCTGGATCACCCACTGAAGAGCGAATGCCCGGCGCTGCGCTGCCCGCGCGATCAAGCGCCGAGGTTTCAATCTCGCTGCGCGGAGCGGGGCCGCCAAAAAGCGCTTCGAGCGCCTGTTCGGATGCAGTCCCTTCTGCCGGGCGCGGAGCTCCGGGGGCAGGCGGTTCAAGCGCAAAGTCAGGCGGAACCACCAGCGGAGCCTGACGCTGGACAGCGAACTCGTCCGGACGGTCACGGTTGAAGATCCCCGATCCGCCGCACGCTGCCAGCATGGCGCTCGCTGAGACAAGCAGGATGGTCGATTTCAGTACGCGCATTTCTAACTCTCCGCAGGCTGCTCGGACCCAGTGTCCTCTGCAGGCTCGTTGGTGGATGTTTCGTCCTTTTCGCGCACGAAGAAGCTGCGCACAAGGATTATCACAACGCCGATGGTGATAGCGGCATCGGCAACGTTGAAAACAAGGAAGGGGCGAAAATCCCCGATGTGGAAGTCGGCATAGTCGATTACATAGCCAAGATCGTAGCGATCGCGGATATTGCCAATCGCTCCGCCAAGGATCAGCGCCAGGCCAAATATATCGCCCAACAGCTTCTCGCGCAGCATCCAGACCAGCACGATCAGCGCAATTCCGGCTGTCAGCGCCACCAGCGCCCAGCGCATCTCCATACTCTCCGCGGTCAGCATGCCGAGCGATACGCCGCGATTTTCGACATAGGTGAGGTCGAAAAACGGCAGGATGTAGATATTGCGCACTTCGCGCAAGGCGAGCGGGCCGATCACATACCACTTAATCAGCTGGTCGATCCCGGCGATGAACGCCGCCAGCGCCAGGCCGATCACACGGTTACGGGTGAACACACCGCTCAGCATTTGCCCGCTCCGTCATGCTGAACTTGGTTCAGCATCCATCGCCCATTCTTCAATTGCATTTTCGCGCTCGGGATGGACCCTGAACCAAGTTCAGGGTGACATGTAAGAGATTTACTCACCGACCACATCCTCACACCGCCCGCATAGCGCGCCGTCTTCTGGCACGTCGGGCAGCAGTCGCCAGCAGCGCCCGCATTTGTTGTCAGTAGATTTGGAGACGGTCACGTCGTCGCCTTTACCGCGCGTCACTGTCCCGGTGATGAACAATTCGGCCAGCTGTTCGTCGGTCACGCCTTCGGGAACTGCGCTGGCAGGCACAGTCACGACCGCTTCATTGCTGGAGCGGATGGTCTTTTCGCGGCGCAGCGGCTCGATCGCTTCAGTCACGCGTTCGCGCAATGCGCGCAGTGCCGCCCACTTTGCTGTGTTGGCGGGCACCTGCGGGACGCTTGGCCATTCGAGCAGGTGGACGCTGCCGATATTTCCGTCTTCGTCGGGCTCGCCATCTTCTGGGTAGCGGGTCAGCCACACTTCCTCGGCGGTGTAGACCAGCACCGGCGCGGCATAGCGGACCAGCGCATGGAACAGCAGGTCGAGCACGGTGCGATAGGCATTGCGCGTGGCGCTGTCCGCCCCGTCGCAATAGAGCGTGTCCTTGCGGATATCGAAGAAGAACGCGGAGAGATCTTCGTTGCAGAAATCGACCAGCAGACGGGTGTAGGTGTTGAAGTCGTAATCCTCGACGGCCTGTTTCAGCTTGCCATCCAGATCGCTCAGCAGCGAGAGGACATAGAGCTCCAGCTCGGGGATTTCGCCCGCATCCGACATATCGCCGATAAAGCCATCGAGCGCGCCGAGCAGATAGCGGAACGTGTTGCGCAACCGGCGGTATTGGTCGCCCACGCCTTTGAGGATTTCATCGCCGATCCGGTGGTCTTCGGTGAAGTCGACCGACAGCGCCCACAGCCGGATGATGTCCGCGCCATATTGCTCCATGACCTTTAGCGGATCGATGGTATTGCCGAGCGATTTCGACATTTTCTTGCCGGCCTTGTCCATGGTGAAGCCATGGGTCAGCACTTCGTCATAGGGTGCGCGGCCACGCGTGGCGCAGCTTTCCAGCAAGGATGATTGGAACCAGCCGCGATGTTGGTCGCTGCCTTCGAGATAGAGGTTGGCGGGCCATGTCAGGTCGGGCCAGCGCCCGGATTCCAGCACGAAGGCGTGGGTGCAGCCGCTATCGAACCACACATCGAGGATGTCGGTGACCATCTCATAGTCATCGGGATCGTGGCTGTTGCCGAGGAATTCGGCTTTGCGGCTTTCATCCCAGGCATCCACGCCTTCCGATGTGACCGCGGCGACAACGCGGGCATTTACTTCGGGGTCTTGCAGGTATGTGCCATCTGGCCGAACGAACAGCGTGATCGGCACGCCCCAGGCGCGCTGGCGCGAAAGCACCCAATCGGGTCGCCCTTCGACCATGGAGCCGATGCGGTTTGCGCCCTTTTCCGGCACGAAGCGAACACGCTCGATCTCGGACATGGCTCGTGATCTCAAGGTATCTCGTTCACCCTGAGCCTGTCGAAGGGTGGGTGTGCCGCTGTCTATTGCGGCTTCGATGTCCTCCAGGGAGGCGGAATGGAGCGAAGAGGTCGGCGGCAATTCCTTATCCATCGGCACAAACCATTGCGGCGTGCAGCGATAGATCACCTTGGCTTTGCTCCGCCACGAATGCGGGTAGGAATGTTCGTAATCGGCACTCGCGCTGAGCAAAGCACCGGCTTCGCGCAGGTCTGAGCAGATCGGGCCATCGGGCGCGTTGAACGGCTTATTGATGACCGCGCGACGGCGCGGCTTGCCATCGGCGTCCAGATCATCGACGCCAAGCCACGGCCAATCGTCGCGGTAACGGCCATCATCCATCACCGCGAAAACGGGATTGATGCCGTTCCCCTTGCAGAGGTCGAAATCATCCTCGCCGTGATCGGGCGACATATGGACAAGGCCGGTGCCGCTTTCCGTGGTGACGAAATCGCCTGCGAGGAACGGGCGCGGCTTGGTGTAGAACTCGCTGTCCGGGAAGCGGTCCGCCATTGGGTGCTTGGCGACGGTTCCGGCTAGGTCTGAGCCTTTGCCTTCCCAGACGCGTGCCAAATCAAGTGTCCACCCATGTCGTTTATCACTGACACTTGCGTCCAAGAACTCTGCGAAACGCTGGCCGACTTGGAAATGGAGAATCCGCAAGCAGGAGTCCTTGCAGCAAGATTCCTGATCGCAAAGGATTTGCTCGACCAAGCTGGCCAGCGT
>JBCBDF010000278.1:0-3251 GCA_038529875.1 Pseudomonadota bacterium
ATCCCTGACTTCGCTGCGCGCGTCGGCTGGGCAGCAAACGGCCCGGAATATGAGGTGAAGAGATATTCGGGGAGCACGACCAGCTTCACCGGCTTGCCCGAATACTGGCCGACGAAAATCGAACTGGTGCGGATCTGCCCTTCGATCTCGGCAATGTGTTCGAGCATTGCGGCACGCGCCGCCTCTCCATCAGGCAGGCGTTCGAGCGAGCGCGCGGTCAGCTGCATCGCCATCGCGGAATAGGTTGAGGTGTCGGTCACGTCATCTCCCTGTTGGGCCGAAAGCGGCGCGTGCGCGGCAATTGCAGCGCAGACACTTGCGGCCCCTGAGCTTAAAAGCGCACGCCTTCTATCAATTTCAACAGGCACCTATAATCCCAGCGATCCGGGATTCATAAGTCCCCTGGGATCGACCTGCTGTTTGAGTGCGCGCAATATGTCCCAGCCGGCTTCATCATGGCTTTCCTTCAACGGATATGCCCGCGCGATCTGCAGGTGAATGGCGCCCATATCGCGGAAGATTGCGATCACTTCGCCGCGCAATTGCTCGACCAGGGCGGTTGCTTCGGGACTGTCTGGCATGGTCTTGAGCTTGGAAAGATGATCGGCCTCGATCGCCTCCTTGTGCAGCGGATTTTGTTCTCCCGGCCAGAAGAACACCGGCTCGATCAGGCAACTGGTGCGGCCGGTCGCAGCGATTAACGCGCCGGTTTCGACCTTTAGTCGTTCCATCGCTTCGGCATGTGTCTCCCACAGCGCTTGCAAGCGGTCCCACGCTTCGACCAGTTTCGAATGCGGCAGGAAGCCATGCACCGGCACCCAGCGCTCTCCATCGGGGCCGAGCATCGAATTGGGCGGTGGGAAGGGATTGGCGCGCAGGATTTTGGGGATCGAATTTTCGACCACTTCGCCGCCATGTCCGCGCACGATTCCCTCGATCTGGGTCATGTCGGCATCGACCGCACCCTGATGCCGCCCCTCGGCCACGCAGTGCAGGCTGAATGGCACATCGTCGAGGAAGGACCGCCCGGCCAGCGCTACCTTCGCGCCTTCCTTCATCGCCTTCAGGACGCCGCCTGATTTGGCCGTTTCCTTGACCATATTGCCCAGCTGCTTGGCATCTTTCAGCAGGGTGTCGCGCTTCATCCGCTGGGCTTGCAGGAAGGGATCGAAGGCGAAGCTCTCAGCAGCCAACTCCGCGCGGGCAATCGCGCTCATCGAGTGTAACAGCGCATCATGCGTGGCAAAGCTGAACGAGCCATAGGCGAAGGCTGGTGCCTCGCGCACAAGTTTCAGCGTCACGCGCGCTTTCACCCCGAACGCGCCGCAATCGGCGGCAAACAAGCCGGTGAGGTCCGGGCCAAAGGGGCGGAAGAAATCGGAGCCGGTAGAGATTATCGTGCCATCGGCCAGCACCACGTCGAAGCTGATCGCGCTGTCGACTGCGCTGCCATTGCGCGCCCCCCAGAACAGCCCGTTCTGGCTCATCCCGCCGCCAATGCTGGCACGGATGCCTGAAAGCGTACCCCAGGCGAAGGCGCGCAGGCCCAACGGCTTAAGCTTGCGATAGAGCCTGTCCCAGCTGCATCCAGCCTCGACCGTCACGGTCATGTCGGTTTCATTGATGTCGAGAATGGCGTCGAGGGAAGCCGTGTCGACCAGCAGGAACGGGCCGCCATCGTAGAGATAACCCCCAGTGTAGCTCATGCCGCCGCCGCGCGGGACGATGGCGATCCCGGCCTTGGTCGCGGCGCCTATACCAGCGGCGAGTTCGTCGACGCTTGATGGACGAAACACCGCGAGCGGCTCGCTGCCATGCGAGAGCACGTCATGGCTGTAGAGGGAGAGGGCATCAGCGTCGATCAGCAGTGCCTCTTGGGCGACTGCCGCGCTGACGGGAGCGAGCGGATTGTTGGTTGCGAGCGTAGCCATCAGGCTGCCTCCGGTTTGGGGCTTGCGGGGGTGGTGGGTTGATCGGTGTCTTCGGCCTCTGGGAAGCTGTCGGGATAACGCCCAAGGAACAGCAGCAATCCGCCGCCTATGACGAACATGAATATCGCCACCTCTAATATCGGATCATAGCTGCCGGTGCGGTCGAAGACCTGAGCGTAGATGACCGGGGAAGCAGCGGAGAACAGGCCGAAGGGCATGTAGAGCATGCCGTAAATCTTGCCGTAATTGGCCATCCCGAAATAGCGCCCCGTTAGGTAAGCGATGAGGTCGCTTTCAGCGCCAGCCGCAAATCCGAGCAGGAAACCTGCTATTGCTGCGAGCGGGAAAGTGACGCTGTCGCCCAGTAATATCCAGGCCGAGATCGCGGGTAGGCATAGCAATGGGAAGGCCACGAAACCCTGCCAGAACCTGTCCAGCAACGCGCCGGTAATCAGACGGCCTGCAAAGATGCCAATGCCAAGGATACCCATCACTGTTGCCGCAGTCTGCGCGTCGATCCCGCGCAGGCCAAGCATGGTCGGCATATTGATGAACGCCCCGCCGAAAGCGCCTGCAATCATGGCTATGGAAAGCCAGATCAACCAGAAGCGGTAGTCCTTGAGTGCGGTCAATAACGTGACGCCAGTGAGCTTGCCGCTCTCGCTCTCGATTGCCTTGGGTCGTTCTTCCGGTGTCGGTTCGCGAAACAGGACGAAGGCCGCTATCAATGCGCCTGCCGGAAACAACGCGACGAAAGCAAACATCGAGCGCCAACCATAGGCCTCGATCGCCCACACTGCGAATTTGGGTATGATCATCGCGGCCAGGCTTGTGCCCATCAGCAAGATACCCAAAGCGAGACCGCGGTGCTTGAAGAACCACAAATTGATCGCGCGGCTCCAGGTGACCGGGGTTGAACCGATCCCGACCAGCCCGACAACAACCCAAAATCCGTAATAAATGTACAGGGTCGAGGGGTCGTTGCCCACTGGCGTCAGCGAAATTGCGCCGAAGGCGAGGCCAAAGGCAAAGAGTGACCATAGGGCCACCGGGCGTACGCCGAAGCGATCAGCCATCCAGCCGAAGACGGGGGCAAGAAAGCTCGCAATCACGCCGAACAGGGTGATTGGCAGCAGAATTTCGGTCTGACTCCAACCAAACTCGGCCCTCAGCGGATCGGCCGTGAATCCGATAACGTTGTAGGGTATCGGCGACGCCCCGCACATGACGCCCAACACACCGGCGAGGAGGACTTTCCAGCCCTTGGAGAATTCTCCGCGATCGTCGCTGCCGGTGGCTGTGCTTGCGTTCACTCAAGTT
>JBCBDF010000279.1:0-3248 GCA_038529875.1 Pseudomonadota bacterium
TGGAGGCCCGAGCCGGAATCGAACCGGCGTACACGGATTTGCAATCCGCTGCGTCACCACTCCGCCATCGGGCCACCCCTTAGGTCTTGCGACCAACGGAGCGCGCGCCCTAGCGATTCGAGCGGACAAACGCAATGCGCCTTTCGCATTCACTCGAGCCAATTGGGGCAATATGTCTTGTAACTATGCCAGCGCTGCCCGTGCCTGGTTGCTTCACCTTACGTAACGGCAATCTGGACGCAGCCCTCCTTGATTGGCAGTGGTGGCAGCCATGACGATAGCCAGCCTGCTCGACCCCATTACCGGCCAATCCGGACCAGCCCGCCTCGACAATGCCAGCGACTGGATGCAGGGACGCACGCTCTATGGCGGGGCATCCGCGCTGATCGCCTACACCATGGCGACCCGTGCATTCACCGATCTGCCTCCGCTGCGGGCCGCGCAAATCGGCTTTGTCGCGCCGATCGGAGAGGATATCGAGCTGACCGCACAGATAGTCCGCCAGGGCCGTAACGTGACGCAAGTGCGCAGCGAGATACTGAGCGATGGCAAGCCCGCGCTGACCGCGTTCTGGTTGTTTGGCACCAGCCGTGACCCCAATGCAAAGCGCGCTTCCGACGCGCCAGAGAATTGGCCTGGCTCGCCAGAAAATGCACAACCGGCCATGAAGACCGGGCAAGCACCGGCATTTATCGAGAGCAATTTTGATATTCGCTTCGGTCAGGCAAAAAACGAGGACCATGGGGCGACCATCCGCCGCTGGGCGCGTCTGACCGAGGATCATGACCTCGATACGATCAGCCAGCTTGTGCTGATGGGGGATGTGATGCCGCCCGGCGCGATGCGGATCATGCAGCGTCGGGGACCGATCAGCTCGATCAATTGGTCGTTTAACGTTCTTGAGCCTGAGGCCAGCAGCAAGGATGGCTGGTTCCTGGCCGAGAATGCCAGTCAGCATGCGGATAGCGGCTATTCGTCGGAGCGATTGCGGATGTGGAACAGCGAAGGCCGCCAGATGCTGGACGGCCTGCAATGCGTTGCGGTGTTTGGCTAGGCAAGCTCGGCTCTAGACATCGTCGAAATTGGCCCCGCGTTTCTCCATCCCGGCCATCACCGCCTCGACCTGGTTCTTGGTGCGCATAATGGCGTGCTGCTCGATACTTTCCTCAAGCAGGATCGCATCGGTATCGCGCTCAATCATGCCCGCTTGAAGACGCTTTGCGGCGCGGATTGCATGCGGGTTGCGATTGGCGATTTCGCTGGCGATAGAAGTGGCGCGGGCCAACGGGTCGGCATCGACATGCGTGGCCAGGCCCAACGCCTGCGCTTCCTCGCCGCTAAATTCGCGGTTGGTATAAATCAGCTCGCGCAACACATCGTCGCGAACCAGGCCGCGCCACAGGGCATATCCGCCCATGTCCGGCACAAGGCCCCATTTCAGCTCCATGATTGCCATGCGCGTATCGGGGTGGACCACGCGGATATCGGCGCCGCTCGCAATCTGCATCCCGCCGCCAAAGCACACACCGTGCATTGCCGCGATTACGGGTACAGGCAACTTGCGCCATTGCATCGCAACCTGCTGAAACTTGTTGGAATTGCCATAGGTGCGCTCGGTCAGTTCCGGCTCGTCCGGGCTAGGCGGGCGCGAGAAATTGGACAGATCAAGCCCTGCGCAAAAGGCGCGTCCTTCTCCTGACAACACAACGGCGCGCAGCCCCTTCATCCGTTGCAGCTGGCTGCCCGCCTCGATGATCCGCGTAAACATCTCCGGATCGAGCGCATTCATTTTGTCGCCACGGGTCAGGCGGACCTGCGCAACACCATCATCGCCAAGTTCGATTGCCACCCGATCATTGGCGGGCATCACTGCGGTTTGCGGCATAAATCTCTCTCACTATTCCCAATGCGACCCATCTCAGGCCATCAAAGAAAGAGTGCCGCAAGCGCCCGGCCAAGTCCAGTGGCCCCAGGGGACAGACAGGCCTAATTCGAGAATTTGAAGGCTCCCGGATCGGTGGGCACGTCGAGAAAATACCCGCCGGCGGGGTCGGTGGCGAGAATGGTCGCCAGCTTAAACGGCTGAAGCTTGGCCCGAACCCGGGCAACATGCACTGCGACGCTGTTGGTCTCCGGCTCAATCGTGATGCGCCAAACATCAGCCAGCAATTGGCGACGCGTCATGGGCACACCTGGTTGCTCGGCCAACCGCCAGAGCAGTTCAAATTCTCGTGGGTGGAGGCCGAGCCAGCGATCCTCCACTCGCCCGTCGCGATGAAACAGGTCAAGCGTAACGTCGCCCGCTTCGCGAAAACGCGGGATTAGCGTGTCCTCGTCGGGCACGAGATTGTAGGCTGCAATAGAGTTCACAAATGGCCCCCTTGGCGCATTGAATAAGCGGCATGTCGGGTAATGATCAGGTGGTCGAGCAATTCGATGCCAACCTCCCGGCCTACCGTTGCCAGACGGCGAGTTTCGCGGATGTCTCTTGGGCTTGGTCGACAAATGCCCGACGGATGATTGTGCGCGATGATGATTGCGCTCGCGCGCAGTGATAGGGCTTTGCCGAACAAATCCCCGAGCCTGAAACAAAGCCAGGAATCCGCACCCGTTCCCATGCTGTGATCCGCGATGTAATCATGCGATCGATCAAAAAAGACCGTATGAAATCGCTCTTTGTTGGCGAGGCTGGGAAACATCACTTTGCGCAGGTAATGCAGCATCTCAATCGGCGGTTCATGGGCAACCGAATGTGCTGCGGGAGTAACGGGCAGAGGCGCGTCTGGAGCGGCCAGCATCAGGTCACGCCCCTACCCAAAACACCGACATATTTTTCGGGAATTGAGATACGCCAATCGCGGTAGGAACCATATTTGCGCTTGCGCATGACATGGCGGGAAAGCCCAATCCCTAGAAATAGGAGCTGAAACCATCCAGGCGCGACCACCATTGTCCCATATGCGATCGGCGAGATTGCCTCCGCCATTCCACGTGCAAGATGCGCGGTCATTGCGAGCACCTGCAAGCCAGCTATCCAGAGCGTGTAATTTCGGTTTGCTGATAGAGCCACCGCAATCCAAACAACGCCCGCCAAGCCATCACTAGTAGCAAGAAAAAAGTCCACATCACTAAGCTTGTAGCCGGTCTCAAAGCCCAATCTGTAAAGCCGACCGAAAAACTCGAAAACGATCAGCCAGGTTGCTGCGACTGCCCGCTCCGGACCGCTACCCCATATAAGGGCAGCAAGG
>JBCBDF010000280.1:0-3216 GCA_038529875.1 Pseudomonadota bacterium
CTCAGGGCTTGCGTTGAAGCATGGGATGACGGTCCCAAACACGCCGGGCACAATCGATTCCGACTATCGCGGTGAGCTTAAAGTCATCATGATCAACCATGGCAGTGAACCGTTTGCAATCGCGCGGGGGGATCGCGTTGCGCAATTGGTGCTGGCTCCTGTCACGCAAGGGTCCTGGGTCGAGGTAGACCAGCTTGACGCCACGGAGCGCGGAGCTGGTGGTTTCGGCTCAACCGGCGGACACGAGAAGCTTTAGCGCACCAAGCCAGCTAAAAAAGAAAAGGCGGCGCTGTCTCCAGCACCGCCCTCATATCCCGTCCAAGGGAAATGTTCAGTCCGCGCGGCGGACAATCTTTTCTTCGGGTTTGATGGTAATTCGCAGAGTTTCGCCCGAATTTCCGGGGAAGTCGGTGAACATCGCATCGATCAGGTTGGGCACAAGATATTGCAGCCTGTTCGAGCTGGAAACGGCCTGGGCCTTGCCTTCGAACAGCCGCTGTCCCGTCGCAGTGTTATCGATCTTCATGTCGATGCCGCTGGTGTAAACGGTGATGCTGCGAACTTCGGAGCCGCCAAACCAGGGATCGTAAAAGCCATAGCCCCAAGCGCCGCGGAAGCGACTGCGGTAGAAGCCGCGTCTACCAAAGCCGCCATACCAAGGGTCGAAATAGGGATCGCGAAAGCCCGTAGTACGGATTTTCTCCCGGCCATTGTCTACACCATAGTCGAAGCGGACGAGCAGGTTCGCTGCCTCCGGGTCTGCCTCTGTGTAGCCCAGTTCGCGCATCTCGGCTTCGACGAAATCGGCATATTGCGCGAATTCCAGACCGCCCGCGAGCTTTGGATCTTCTGCTACCACGGCGAAAGTCTGGCCTTCCGGCGCGGGCAGCTGGCTCTGGAAACGCGAAACATCGGCTTTGAACGGGGTGGCGCAGGCGGCTAGGCCCAGCATCAGCAAGGGCACTGTCGCGCGTTTCAAGTATCGCGCGCAGGATTTGAGAGGATTGGTCATGGTTTTACCTTTCGTGTTCACACGGCCGTTTGTGCTTACGGCAAGTCGCGCGTCTCCCCTTTCGGCCCAAATCGGATTGCAGTTTGAGCCCTGACCTAAGACCGGCAAGCTGTCATTAGCGCGACCAAGTGTAAAGGCTTGGCCTGAACACATTTTGAACATGAGCTGACCACAGCGAGCGACGAACCGCTTGCAGAGCCGCATCCAGCGCAGTTTCAGCCGCGCACGAGACCGAGCGCCTTGTACGCCATATCGAGCGTCGGCGTACCTTTTTCGCGGGCCTTTGCTGCACCTTGCGCAAGAATTGCATCGAGCGCCTCTCGGTCTTGCATAAGCTCACGAAAACGGGCGGTAATGGGCGCAAAGCTCTCGATGAGCAGCTCACCCAGAGCCGGCTTGAAAGCGCCGAAACCCTGCCCGCCGAAATCGCTCAGGACCTGTTCCTTGCTGATTTGGGCCAGAGCTGCGTAAATTCCGACAAGGTTGAGCGCTTCCGGGCGTGCCTCCAAGCCCTTGAGCTCGCTCGGCAGCGGTTCGGGATCGGTCTTAGCCTTTTTCACCTTCTTCATGATCGTTTCGGCATCATCGGTCAGGTTGATGCGACTCATCTCCGACGGGTCGGATTTGCTCATCTTGGCCGAGCCATCGCGCAGGCTCATAATCCGTGCTGCGGCTGGCGGAATGTAGGGTTCGGGCAAGGTGAAGATCGGCGCGTCCTCAGGGCAGAAGTCGTTGTTGAATTTCTGCGCGATGTCGCGGGCAAGCTCCAGATGCTGTTTTTGATCCTCGCCCACGGGCACGTGGGTTGCCTGGTAAAGCAGGACATCGGCGGCCTGCAGCACGGGATAGGTGAACAGCGCGATCGATTGCCCCTCGCGGTTCTTGCCGGCCTTGTCCTTCCACTGCGTCATGCGGTTGAGCCACCCCATCCGCGCAGTACCGCTAAGCAGCCATTGCAGCTCCGCATGGGCGGGAACCTGAGCCTGATTGAACAGAATCGAACGCGATGGATCAACGCCGCAGGCGACCAGTGCAGCAGTCATTTCGAGCGTCGACTGCTTTAGCTCACCAGGAACATGCGGTTGAGAGATTGCATGCAGATCAGCCAGGAAAAACAGGCATTGGCCATCATCCCCCATATCGTCCTGCATCTTCACCCAATTGCGGATTGCGCCGAGATAATTGCCAAGGTGAAGGTTGCCAGTGGGCTGGATACCGGAGACGACTTGCATTGGTGCTGTATCTTTCTAGTCAGGCTGATTTGCGGGTGAGCTTGGTGATGCGAGTGCGGTCGATCGCGCCAAGCAGAAAGGCTAAGGTGAAATAGACGATTGCGGCGGCACCCACCAGCACGGCAAGCGCAAACAACCGCTCGAATATGCCAGCCGCGTAGTAATCGGTCAGCATATCGCGCGCGTAATAGAGCGCCGCGCCCATGGCGGTGGCGGCGATCAATTGCCGGGCAATGCGGCCAAACAGCTGCCAGCTGGCGCGGTAGTGCCCGCGGATTACGAGCACGACATACAGGATCGTGACGTTGATCCACGCGCCCAATGCGCTGGCATAGGCAACGCCGACCACGCCAAACCGCTCCAGGAACAGGATGTTGTAGGTCACGAAAACGAAGAGCGCGACGAAGGCGGTGTACACCGGCGTCTTGGTGTCGGCACGGGCGTAGAAATTGGGCACCAGCACCTTGATCAGAACGTAGGCGGGCAAGCCCAGCACCAGCGCCGTGAGAACGGCCCCCGTTTGGTTGGCATCTTCAATCGCGAACCGTCCGCCTTCGAAAATCATGGTGACGAAGGGCACCCCGCATACCGCCAGCGCGACTGTCGCGGGTAGGGTCAGCAGCATCGCGAGCTCAATCGCGTCTGACTGGATTCGCGATGCGCCATCATTGTCATCGCCGCCGACAAATTTCGAAAGCGTGGGCAGGATCGCGGTCGAAAGCGCAATGCCGATGATCCCCAGCGGCAGTTGGTTGAGCCGGTCGGCATAATTCATGTAGCTGATCGCGCCGCTTTCCAGCTGATTGAGGAAATAGAGCTGGACCAGAGTGTTGATCTGATAGGCACCGCCCCCAATCGCAGCGGGTAGGGCAATGATGCCGAGCCGCTTCACCTCGGGGGTGAGGCGCGGCAAGCGCATTTTTACCTCAAACCCTTCGACTCGCACCCAATAATAGAGCCAGGCAAGCTGCA
>JBCBDF010000281.1:0-3213 GCA_038529875.1 Pseudomonadota bacterium
ATACACGATTGCGGTATCAGATGGCTCGGTGACTGATGTGGGCGAATATCAGGATGCCTGGGGCTTTGTGAAAGTCGCGCGCTCGCTAGCCGACGATCTGGATACGCCGCGCGCCGATGATGTACGCGCCGAACTAGATGCCATGCTTGGGCTTTGGCCGGAGGCTGCGCCGATTTCGCCGCAAGAACCCGCTCCGCTTGCGCAGATTTCCGCCATGGCCTCGCGGGTCAACCTCGCCCTGCCGCAAGCGGACTAAAGCTGGCTGGCGTTTAAGCCGCAGCGACTTGGAACACGCTGCGCTGACGCGCATTGGTCTGACATGACCGAAGTAAAAGTCTGGTTCGACGGCGCATGCCCGCTGTGTCGGCGCGAGATTGCGCTGATGGAGCGGCTCGACCGTGATAACCGGATCAACTTCGTCGACGTCTCGGGTGAGGGTGGTGATCCGGGCTGTCCTATTGACCAAGCGACATTGTTAGCGCGTTTCCATGCCGAAGAAGATGGCAAGGTGCTGGATGGCGCGGCAGCTTTCGCCGCTATGTGGCGGGCGATCCCGCGCCTGCGCCCGCTGGGGCTATTGGCGAGGAACCGCGTTGTGCTGGCCGTGTTGGAGCGGCTGTACCGCGTATTCTTGCGGTTCCGCCCAACCTTGCAGCGTATTGTCAGATAAGCCGTATCGCGCAAAAACAATTTGCCTGATCGGATCGTTCATCCCAAGCTCTGAGTCGTAAAAGAAATCGGGAGAGAGTGCGCGATGAGCAATTTTGGCGGGATGCAAAATGAGATCTACAATGCTGGCTTGCGGGGGCATTTGCCGCAATTCCCGGTCGATTTCGCAACGCTGGAAAAACGCGCGCATGAGGCGCTCGGGCCATCCATGCTCAACTATGTGCAGGGCGGCTGCGGTGATGAGTACACACAGGATACCAATTCGAGCGCGTTTCACCATTGGGGGATGGTCCCGCGCATGATGGTCGATTGCGCTGAGCGTGACCTGTCGATTGAGCTGTTTGGACAGAAGTTTCCGACCCCGCTGTTCATGGCACCAGTGGGCGTGAATGGAGAGGCGACGCAGGATAAGCACGGCGATATGGCTGCGGCGCAGGCCTCGGCTGCGACTGGCGTTCCATTCTGCGCATCCACATTGTCGAACGATCCGCTGGAGTATGTGAAGGCCGCGTGCGGCGATACGACTGCCTTTTTCCAGCTCTACACGCCGCGCAATCGGGAACTTGCCGCAAGCCTGATCGGGCGCGCCGAGAAGGCGGGCTACAAGGCGCTGGTCGTCACGCTTGATACATGGGTTACCGGCTGGCGGCCGCGCGATCTCAACGCGTCGAACTTCCCGCAATTGCGCGGCAAGGTGCTGCAAAACTATTTCAGCGATCCGGTGTTTCGCTCGCTGCTCGAGAAACCGCCCGAAGAGGATATGGAAGCAGCGGTGATGATGTTCGCGCAAATCTTTGGTCAGGTGCTGACCTGGGATGACATCGAATGGTTCAAGTCGGTTACCAAGCTGCCGATTGTGCTGAAGGGTATATGCCACCCGGATGACGCCAAGATGGCGGTCGATCGGGGCGCAGATGGCATCTATTGTTCCAATCACGGCGGTCGCCAGGCCAATGGCGGGATCGCGACAATCGACTTGCTGGAAGATGTGGTGAAGGCATCGGGCGATGTCCCGGTGCTGTTCGATAGCGGGGTGCGATCCGGCACCGATGCAGTGAAGGCTCTGGCACTGGGCGCGACCGCTGTCGGTGTTGGGCGGCCCTATACTTACGGGCTGGCGATTGGCGGGGCCGAGGGGGCGGCGTTTGTGCTGCGCTCAATCCTCGCCGAGGCCGATCTGTTAATGGCGGTGAACGGCTATCCCACGCTGGCGGATGTTCGCGCGGCCGGGGCTCAGAGAACCGATTGAGCGCCCCGACCGCGCGAGGCCGTAGCCGTGTGGGGGAAGGCTACGGGTAAACTTTGCCTAGGGTTAGGGGCAGCGCGTGGCCGTCCATTGTCCGGCATGTTCGCCGCGTGCGCACATGTTTTGGCTCCACAGCCCGTCCAGCTTCCACTGGCCAGTCTCCTCCATCCGCACTTCGGCGAAGTAGCGACCGCCGGAAACGGAATCGTCGAGATAGCCGTGCTGGATGATTTTGACCGCGATGAACGGCGTGCGATCAAGCTTCGTGATGTTTGAGCTAGGATAACGCAGCCATTGCATTCTCTTTATGTCGATTTCGGCGGTCGCGCGGCCTTCCATGCTCTCGGGATGACCGTCGAGGATCGGTGATAGCAAGTCGAGCACGCTTGATCCGCGCCACTCACTCCAGCTCTCGATTGGATCGGCGTTCCAGTCTTTGAAGGACATGCGATAGGCCACATTTTCGCCGCCGCCGCCGACACGCATCCTGCGGTTGGGACTTAGGCACTGTTTCGGTGACGGCTCCTCGATCAGATCGATAGTATCGAGGTATGTGTCGCCATAGGAAACCGAGTATTGCCTCGCCTCGACCCCGCTTGCGGCCAGCACGATTTGTTTCTGACCCATGCAATCGGCGGTCTGGATCGGGCCGCCCGACGAATACTCCATGTCTCCCGTCACGCGGATCGATGCGGTTTCTTGATCAACCTCCAACACCAGATCGTTGCCGATATACTTGGTCGATGAGCTCATGCAGCCCGAGCTGATCCGCACAGTGAGTTCATCGGTTCTGGTGTCGAGCGTGGGGCAGATATAGGCAATGCGTGCCTGCGCCGCTTGCGCTTGCGCTGCAATGGCGATCATCGCCGCGCCGGTCAGGATGCGATGTGATTTTCTGAATGTCATGTCAGTTCTCCCTCGTGTGTCTTTCGGTCTAACACATTCAACCTGCCGAGATTTGACTGTCGGGCCTATGGGGCTGATAACCCATAGTGAAATAAGGGCAGGGGGATTGTGATGGGGGATCCACCCCATGTTCCATAATAACCGGGTCGCGTAATTCTCCAGCATCGAATTTGAACCTTGATAGGGGGAAATCATGCTCAAGACACGCATCGCACTGGCCATTGGCGCAACCGCAATTACCGGCGCGGGGATCTACGCCGCTGACCAGTATTTCACTTCCACGCCTGAAGGTGGCGCGGAGCCGATCCAACTGGCAATAACCGATAAGCTGGTCGCAGAAGCACAGGCCACCGATTGCGGGCTAAAGAACAATGTCGGCGCCGCGCGTGATG